>NZ_PSVU01000049.1:0-28398 GCF_002932515.1 Rathayibacter sp. AY1D5 | reverse complement strand
CTGCTGACGCCCGGCTCGATCAGCCCGCTCGGGCAGCACGCGGAGCTGCGCGGATTCGTGCCCGGCGCGAACCGGCTCGTGGTCGCCGATCCGGAGTCGGGCTCGCTGATCGACCTGGCCGACGGCTCGGTCGAGACGCTCGCCCTCCCCCCGGCCGACGTGAGCGCGACCGCGTCGCCCGTGCAGATCCTGCTCCTCGACTCCGGATCGGCGACCACGAGCCGGTTCGCGCCGGGCACGAATCCGCGCAGCTCCGCGTGCTGCCCGAGCGGGCTGATCGAGCCGGGCGTCAGCAGGTCGAGCAGGAGCACCGTGTCGTCGAGCGAGTGGGTGACGACGGAGGTGGTGCCGGGCACGAACATCCAGTCGCGCGCCCGCAGCGGCCCGCCGTCGATCCCGAGCACGGGGACCGCCTCGGCCTTCTGGTCGGTGAGGTCGTAGGAGTAGAGGGCGCGGTCGAGCGGGCCCGACGGCGCCTGCCCCGTGAAGGTCCAGCCGAGCACGCCCTTCTCGGGCGAGGAGTGCAGCTCGCGCACGGTCCCGGGGCCGGGGAGCGGGATCACGCCCTCGGAGCCGGTGTCGAGCGTGACCGTGCGGAGGAGGTTCGTGTCGTCCGGCTCGATGGTCACGACGACCAGCACCGGGCCGACGACGGCGTAGTCCTGGATCCGGTCGGCCGTGACGAGGACCCGGGCGTCGCCTCCGGAGAGCGGGCGGACGCGGACGGCGTCGGGCTGCGAGGGGTCGTCGGCGGTGCGGTCGAGGGTGAAGAGGTCGGGGTCCTTCGTGGTGAAGGAGGCGGAGACGTCGGCGGCCGAGCCTGTCGCGGCGCTGCGGGCGTCGTCGATCCCGATCTCGTAGCGGGTGGCGTAGCGGAGGGTGTCGGTGAAGGTGACGGTGAGCACGCCGCCGTCGAGCTCGGTGGTGTGCGGGGCGTCCGGGGCGACGCGGACGCGGTCGCGCGCGTCGGGCTCGAGCGCCTGGTCGAGGTGCAGGCGGGCTCGGGAGCCGTCGCGCTCGACCACGCCGTCGGTGCTGACCTCGAGGGAGGCGACCCGGGGCCCCTTCGCGACGGTGGCGGCGGTCAGGCCTCCGACCGCGAGGACGAGCACCGCGACGACCGCCCAGAAGAGCCGTGGGAAGCGGGAGGCGCCTGCGGAGTCGAGGCCGGGAGCCCGCCGCGCGCCGCCTTCGGACCGTCGCCCGCTCTGCGCCGACGTGCGGCGCTCCGGAGACGCGCCGCGCTCGGGAGTCGCGCCGCGCTCAGTAGACATACGGCATCGCCGGCTCGTCGATCGGAGTGAGCGCCTCCGGCTCCAGCACGACCGCCTCGGCGCTGGTGACGCTCGGGTTCGCGCCGAAGCCGCCGCTCGCCTCCAGCCACTGCCCCTCCGACCAGGTGTCGGCCCAGCCGGCCTGGTAGACCGGCACGCCCACCGGCTGCGCGTCCACCGCGCAGCAGGTGACGACGAAGCGGGCGATGTAGAAGACGTTCTCGGGGTCGGAGGCGTCGGGGGTCACGAATCCGCTCACCGTCGCCGTGCGGCCGGCGAGGAACTGCTCGCTCGCGCCCTGGCGCAGCAGGGTCGCCCAGTCGCGCACGCTGAACGAGGCGGTGTCGCCGGTGGGCGCAGCGGCGGTCACGGAGGCGTCGACGGCGCTGGTGTTGACCTCGCGCTGCGTCGCGGTCGAGGCGGTGAGGGCGGCCGGCGGGAGCACGAGCAGGGCGACGGCGGCGGAGGCGATCACCGCGACTCCGGCTGCTACCGCGACCACCCGGCGCCAGGGGCGGGCGGGCGCGGGGGCGTGGAGGTGCTCGACGTCGTCCTCGTGCTCGTGCTCGTCCTCCTCCGCTCCCGGCACCACCGCGAACGCCGCGATCAGCAGCACTCCGGCGATCACGGCGAGCACCACCGAGAACTCGAAGTAGCGGGGGTGGATGTAGAGGCCGAGCCGGCCGGTCGCCGCGAGCCACAGGGTCGAGACGACGCCGATCAGGCTGAGGACGACGCCCTTCCAGCGAGCGAGGAGGCGCTCAGAGCGCATAGTTCACCGCCAGTCCCAGCACGGCCGCGGCGAGGGCGACCAGCACGGTGACGCGAACCAGCGTCGCGGCCGAGAACGTGGTGCGCAGCAGCGCGAGCATCTTGACGTCGATCATCGGACCGAAGACGAGGAACGCGATGATGCCTCCCGGCAGGAACGTGGAGCCGAACGAGAGCACGAAGAACGCGTCGACGTTCGAGCAGATCGAGATGACGAACGCGAGCACCATCAGCGCCAGCACCGACCAGAGCGGGTCGCCGCCGAGAGTGGTCAGAACGTCGCGCGAGACGCCGACCTGGATCAGCCCCGCGATGGCGGCGCCGACGAACAGCGCCGGCATCATCGCCCCGGTCTCCTCGGCGAACAGCAGCACGCTGCGCCGGGAGCGGTCGCGGAGGGAGCGGGAGGGCCGCTCGCCCGCCTCGCAGGCAGCGCGGAAGCGGTCGGTGAGCAGGCTCATCGGCTCGGAGTGGCGGCTGAAGATCCAGCCGACGAGGTTCGCGATCGCGAAGCCGCCGACGATGCGCCAGACGAGGATCCCGTCGGCCCAGCCGAAGGCCTGGTAGGTCGTGACGATGGTGATCGGATTCACGATCGGCGCGGCCAGGAGGAACGTCATCGACTCCGACACCGAGAGGCCCTTGACGATCAGCCCGCGCGCGAGCGGCACGTTGCCGCACTCGCAGACCGGGAGGAGCACGCCGAGCAGCGAGATCACGAGGCGCCGCGGGAGCGCCCGCTTGGGCAGGATCCTCAGCAGCACGGCCTCGGGCACCCACAGCTGCACCGCGATCGAGAGGACGATGCCGAGGAACACGAACGGCAGCGACTCGATGACGACGCTGATCGAGAGGGTGAGGAAGTCGCGCACCGCGTCCGAGAGGGCGTCGCCCGCCACGTCCGGGGCGAGCAGGCGCGTCGCCACGAGGACAGCGACCAGGGCGAGCCCGAGGAGCGGCCCGCGCCGCGACCGCCGGGCGCCCGGGGACGCGCGGGTCGGGGCGGCGAGCGCGGATTCGGGGGACATCCCGACCCATCGTAGGCGGGGGCCCTGCGCAAGCCGGGGCGGGGCGCGGCTGCGACGTACCCGGCGAGTGTGAGCCCGGCCGCACGAGATCCGGCCGCCCGCGAGTGTCCGATGGTCGTCGCACTCGCGCTCGAGTGCGACGACGTCTGGACACTCGGTGCGAGGGCGGGCGCCGAGGGTCGCGGGAGGCGGGCGCGGCACTCGCGCAGCGGCCCTCCGGGTGCAGGATGAGCGCATGCCCGCCTCCCCCGCGCACCCCCTCCGCGTGCGGATGCAGCCGCGCGCGATCGACGAGGCGCACCGCGTCTCGAGTCCGCTCGAGCTGCTCGTCGACCTGACCTTCGTCGTCGCGATCGCGCAGATCGCCCAGCAGCTTGCCCACGCGACCGAGGAGGGGCACCTCGCCGAGGGGCTCCTCCCCTTCGGCATGGTGTTCTTCGCGATCTGGTGGGCGTGGATGAACTTCACCTGGTTCGCCTCCGGGTACGACACCGACGATGTGCCCTACCGGCTGCTGACCCTCGCCCAGATGGGCGGCGTCCTGGTGCTCGCGGCGGGAGTGCCGGCCGCCTTCGAGGAGGGCGACTACCGGGCGATCACCATCGGCTACGCGATCATGCGGTTCGCGCTGGTGAGCCAGTGGATCCGCGTCGCCGTGTCCACTCCGGAGCACCGCACCTCCGCCGTGCGCAACGCCGTCGGCTTCTCGATCGTGCAGGTCGGCTGGCTGATGCGGCTGCTCCTGCCCGAGGAGGTCGGGGTGGTGAGCTTCCTGCTCCTGGTCGCCTGCGAGCTGGCGGTGCCCCTCTGGGCGCAGCGGGCGGGCGACGCGAACTGGCATCCGCACCACGTCGCCGAGCGGTACGGGCTGTTCACGATCATCCTGCTCGGCGAGGGCGTCCTCGCGGCGGTGATGGGCGTGCAGCGGGCGGTGACGGAGGCGGGCGTCAGCACCTCGCTCGTGCTGGTCGCGGCCTGCGGGCTGGTGATCGTGTTCGCGCTGTGGTGGCTGTCGTTCTCGCATCCCTCCGGCGAGCTGCTGGAGCGGCGGCGCGGCCTCTCCTACCGCTGGGGCTACGCGCACTTCGCGGCGTTCGCGGCCCTCGCGGCGCTGGGATCCGGGCTGGAGGCGGCCGTCGCCGCGACCGCGGGCCACCTCGAGGCGTCCGACACGGTGATCGGCGCGGCCGTCGCGGTGCCGGTCGCGGTCTTCGTCCTGACCCTGTGGGCGGTGCACGCGCCGCTCGGCGAGCACCAGCCGATGCCCGCGCGCCTGGCTCTCCCCGGTGTCGCGCTGGCGCTCGCGACTCCGCTCGTGGCGGGGACGCTCGGCGTGGGCGGGGTGCTGGTCGCGCTGGCCGCGGTCTCGGCGGGGCTGGTCGCCGCGGTGGTGGGGCGCGGGCGCACCGCGGAGTGACGGCGTCGGCGGGCGAGGCGCGTCGCCGTCCCGAGAGGCGCGTTGTGGGGGCGGAGGAGCGGACCGCGCCTCGAGACACAGCCCTCGTCGACGAGACGCCGGCCTGGCGGCGGTGTCCCGGCGGGGGCGGAAAGCCTCGGCGAGCGCACCGCGGCAGCGGCTACCCCCGGCGCGGCAGCGGCTCCGGGCGGCGGGGCACCCAGCAGCGGACGCGCGAGCGGTAGCGCTCGAAGTCGGCTCCGAAGCGGGCGGCGAGGTCCGCCTCCTCCAGCGGGCGCACGGCCTGGTTCCAGACGACGGCGCCGAGGAGCGCGTACAGCACGACCAGCCACGACGAGAGCAGCAGCCCGACCGCCGCTCCCTGCACGATGCCGGCGACCGCCATCGGATTGCGGACCCAGCGGTAGGGGCCGGCGATCACCAGCCGGTTGGTCATCGCGATCGGCAGCGGCGTGCCGTCGCCGAGGAGCGACATCGTGAGCCCCGACCAGATCCCGAGCGCGCTCGCCGCGACCAGCAGCAGGACGCCGACGCCGACGACCGCGGGCGGCGCCGCTCCGAGGCCCACGCCCCAGCGCGACTCCAGCCCAGCGATCACCAGCGGGATGACGACCAGCGCGCCTCCCCAGAACACCGCGATCTGCCCGAGGGTCGCGGCGAGGTGCGATCCGGGCCGTCGGCCGGCGGTCGCGACGCGGAAGGTGAAGGGACCGGAGGCGATCCAGCGCGTGGGCACCCGGCCGAGCAGGAGCAGGCACGCCGCGACGACGGAGCCGCCCGCCGCGGCGAGCATCGCGACGACGCCCCAGCCCGCCTCCCCCGTCAGGGTGGCCCAGACGGCCAGGGCGACCGCGACGAGGAGCGTCCAGGCCGTCGCGGTGACGGCCGCCCAGCGGATCCCGGCCGCGGCCAGAGCGGAGGCGCCGACGAACAGCGGGAGGTCGAGAGCCGCGACAGGGACGGGATCGAGGCTGCCGAGCGTCGCGATCCGCACGGCGGAGACGAGCGCCATGGCGACCCACCAGGCCGCGCCGCCGAGGGCCTGCACGGCGAAGTAGAGGCGTCCCCAGGGCATGGCTGCACGGTACTTCATAGCTGAACCCAAGGAACGACCCAGGGCGTTGACGGGCTCGGCGCCCTAGGCTCGAACCAGTTCCCGCCGCCTCCACGAGAAGCGGCCCACCACGACGCCAAGGACGACGCCGATGAACCGCACGACCGTGATCACCGCACTCGCCTGCGGGCTCCTCCTCACCGCCGCCGCAGCCACTCCCGCTGTCGCCGCGACCTCGGACACCGCCGGGGACTCCACCCGCTCCGTCGACGAGTTCGGCGTTCTCGCCGCGACCGACGGCGACACGCTGCTGATCAACGGGCGCGCCTTCCTCCTCGAGTAGGTCCTCCCCGCCGGGCACGGCCGCGAGGACGCCACTCGCGGCGCCGGCCTCCTGATCCGCCGCTGCGTCGACGTCGACGCCGCCGCGGCCGTATTCCTGGTGACGACGGTGCACGGCTTCTCGGGGCCCGAGATCCTGCCCGCCTACCGCGAGGCGCTGCGGCACACGCGCACCGCGCACCTGGTGTCGATCTCGGACAGCGACCGCTCCCCCGAGCTCGACTACGCGGCGACGGTGCACCACGGGATCGACGTGGAGGGCTTCCCCGCCGGATCCGGAGGAGAGGACCTCGTGATCCTCGGCCGGATCCACCCCGACAAGGGCACGGCGGAGGCGGTCCGGATCGCCGCCGCGGCGGGGCGCCGACTCCTGATCTGCGGCATCGTCCAGGACGAGCGCTACTGGCGCGAGGAGGTCGAGCCGCTCGTCGACGGGACGCGCGTCGTCTACCGCGGCTCGGTCGGGCCGGAGGAGCGCGCCCTCGTCCTCGGCGGGGCGCTCGCACTCCTGCACCCGATCGGCTTCGACGAGCCGTTCGGCCTCTCCGTCGTCGAGGCGATGGCGTGCGGGACGCCGGTGATCGCGAACCGCCGCGGATCCATGGCCGAGATCATCGACGAGGGCGTCACCGGGTACGCGGTGGGCTCCCTGTCGGAGGCGGTCGCCGCGGTCGAGCGGGTCGGACTCCTCGACCGCGCGGCCGTGCGGGCGACCGCGCGCCGCCGCTTCGCCGTGGACCGGATGGTCGACGAGTACCTGGCGGTGTACGCGGGAGTGCTGGGGCGCTGACGCCGGTGTCACGTCGGCATCGGATGCGCGCGTGACTCCCGGCCCTCTTCACCGAGTCGCCCGGGAGGGCTCGTTCTCGACGCGGAGAACGAGCCCTCCCGGGCGACTGAGCGATGCTGATAGGAAGAGGCCGTGCCTCGACCTCATCTCTTCGTCACCCGCGGAAGCCTCCTCCACTTCGCCTGCGACGCGTGGCTCCTGCCGACGGACCGCTTCCTCTCGTTCACGGACTTCTGGCGCGGGGTGCCGCAGCTGGAGGATCGCGCACGCGCCGCGCTGACTCCGGAGTTCTCGGACGGCCGACAGGCGGCACTGCCGCTCGCGCCGCGCGACGGCGAGCCCACTCCCGTCCTCACCGCCGTCCCCGATCGCGCCGTGCACGACGCCGAGGACAGCGAAGGACTCGCCGACATCGCCCGCCGCCTCCGGGCCTTCGTCGAGGTCGCCGCGCGGACGGTGACGAGGGATCGGCGCACGAGGCGGCCGCTGCCGCTCCTGGCCGTGCCGCTCTTCGCGACGGCGGGAGGCGGATCAGGGACCCTCCGCGACGCCGTGCTCGCCCAGCAGCTCCGCGTGCTGCGGGAGGCCGCCGAGGCGTTCGAGGTCGACATCGCGATCGTCACCCTCCGCGCCGACGTCCACGCCTTCGCCCAGTCCAGGCGACGACTCGATCCCGCGACGTCCTGGCCCGAGCTGGAGGCTCCGGCCCTCGAGGAGGCGCAGAGCCTCGCCGAGCGCGCCCGTCGCCGCCGGCTCGTGCCCTTCCTCGGCGCCGGGACCAGCGTCAGCGCCGGCGGCCCCTCCTGGGACGGACTGCTCGAGGAGCTCGGCCGCGAGATCGGACTCGACTCCGAGACGTCCGCGGTCCTCAGCGGGAAGAACGTGCTCGACCAGGCGTCCTACCTCGCGACGCTCTTCGACGAGGAGCAGCCCGGACGGTTCGCCGAATCCGTCGCCCGTGAGATCGGCTCCCTCGAGCGGTACGGTCTCGCTCCGGCGCTCCTCACCGCGATCGACTCCGAGCAGGCCATCACGCTCAACTACGACCGCCTCTTCGAGACGGCGTCCGAGGACGCGGGCGTCCCCCGCGCCGTCATCCCCGGCGACCACGAGGGCGACCACGAGCGCTGGCTGCTCAAGCTCCACGGCACCGTCGACGACCCGTCCTCGATCGTCCTCACCCGCGACGACTACCTCGGCTTCGATTCCTCCCGCCGCGCCCTCTCCTCGATCGTGAAGGCCACCCTCGCGACCCGGCACCTGCTCTTCGTCGGCTTCGGCCTCACCGACGACCACTTCCACGAGATCGTCCACGACGTCCGCCGCGCGTTCCCCTCCTCCGCCTCGGGAACGCTCGCGACCGCGCTCACCCTCTTCGCGGATCCGCTCGACGAGCGCCTCTGGCAGGGGAGGCTGCGGCTCGTGCCGATGCTGCCGGTGCCCCGCGATCCGTCCCGCGTCGGCGAGGCCGCCCGTGTCCTCGAGATCTTCCTCGACGCCCTGGCCGCCTTCGCGACGGACGCCCACTCATACCTCCTCGCGCGAGGGCACGAGAGCGCGATGACGGCCGCAGAGCTGCGGCTGCGGGAGCGGTTGACCGGGCTGCTCCGGGAGGCGACGGCGGAGGAACGGGCGACCGGGGCGTGGCAGGAGGTCGCGGGGATGAGTGTGCGGTTGGGTGGGGAAGGGCGCTAGCTCGGACAGCGCTCGTCGCTCGAGGGCCGAACGGCCGAGCCGGCGGTCGTCGGCGAGTCCTGCGCGAATGGACGAAGGACCAGCGGATCGACTGATCGCGGGCGAGAGGTCACCGACCTCCCGCCCGGCACCGCTCAGACGGCGTCGTGGAGCTCGACGTTGTCCTGATACTCGAAGTGCGTCTGGACACGATCCGAGACGTCGATGTTCTGCATCTTGCTGGACGCGGGGATGAAGCCCACCAGACCAGCTGCCGTCTCACCGGCCTGAGCCGTCCGGTAGACGAACTTGAGGATCGCGTCGTTGCGGGAGTAGTAGCCGTAGACCGCCTCGTCGACCGAGGCAGTCAACGAGTCCCAGTTGCTCTTCGCTCCGATCGCGGTGCCGAGGAGATGTGCGGCCTGGATCCGCGGCCCTCCGGGCTTCGTGCCCATGGACTGCGCGGCGACGACCATCGCCCTCGCTCCCAGACTGTGACCGATGAGCACGTACGACTCCGCGTTCGTGCGTGCAAGCAGATCACCGATGATCACGCCCGTCTTGTCGGCGCGATTCTTCGCGACGTGCCAGGGGTTCCTCGCGAGGTCCGAGGCGATCATCGCCGGCCCGGCGACGCCTCCGAGAAGCTTCGCCCCCGCCTTGTGCCCGAGCGCCGCCGCTCCTCTGAGCAGCCCCATGGCGACGCCCTTGCCTGCTGCGCCGACGGCGAGCTCCCCCAGATCCCGCAACTCCTTCGACCCCCATCGGACGCGGTAGACGGGCGAGTCCGGGTAGCGGGAGTCGACGATCGACTTCCACTTGCCCCACCGCTCTCCCTCACCGTCGGTGAGGAACCCGTTAGCGACGACCACGGGGACGCCGCCCGTTCCCGGACGGAGCAGCTCGATCTGGAACGACTTGTCCTCGCTCAGGTAGGCGTTCGCGACCGATGCCCCGAGGACACCTCCCACCGCCGCTCCGACGGCCGTCACGACCGCCGTGCCGCCGGCCATGCCGAGCCCGCCCGCTGCGAGGGTGCCGCCGCCGAGCAGCGCGAGTCCGTGTGAGCTCGCCGCTGCGCCGGTGAATCCGCCGAAGACGCCGAGCGAGCCGATCGCGCCGCCGATGGCGGGAGCGGCGAGGAGAGCGACCGGCGCCGCCATCGCGAGGACAGCGATGCCGCCCACGATGATCTTCGAGGTCGCGTCGAGGTCGGGCTTCTCGTACTCGAGGAAGGCCTCGTAGTCGTGCAGCTCGCCGAAGCTCCCCTGGGCCTTCTCGAAGCCCGGGATCTCGTGCTTGTGCTCGGCGCAGAACTGGGGGACGCGCAGAGCGCCGCGCTCGCGCACCGCCATGTTGCCGCAGCCCACAGCCACGCACGGGAGCGTCGCGGATCCGCAGCCCTGGCAGACGTAGACGGGAAGCTGCCCCGCGGGACGGTTCGACTTCCGGTGCTCGGTGTTGAAGAAGCACGACGAGCACCATCCGTGCTGGACGTCCAGCAGCGAGACGTCGTCTGCGACGTCCGCGATCCACTGCGCCGTCTTCGCGTACGTCTCGGCCACCTTCTGTGCGGTCCGCCGCTCCTGCTCCACCTGCTGGAGAGCTGCCTTCTGCTCGGCCGGATCCGAATGCGCGAGAGCCTCGGCATTGGACGTCATCCGGGCGCGGTACCAGGTCTTGGCGTACGCCCACATGTTGCTGCGCAGTGCAGGATTGCTCTCGAGAACGCCACCGCTCTCCGTCACCGGCTCGAGATCGGTAAACTCCCCCGCAAGGGAGAGAGTCGCCCCCTGATCCGAGACCACATCCACTCGGAGACGGGTTCCTTCGACGACATAGGCGTGCAGTGAGCCGGGCATGGGTTGATCGTGCCATACCGGTCGAGGTCCGGTTCGCTGCGGAAGGGCTGTCGCTTCCTTCTCGATCGGTCGCCGTCCCGTCGGATTCTCCGCGCTCATCGCGTCGGACTCTCCCCCATACCAAGACCGGAGCAGACGGACTCGAAGACGGTCAGTGACACCCCCTCTTCTCCCGGCGCGAAAAGGGAGCCGATGCGGTGAAAGTCGGTACCGTCCGACAGACTCACCGGAACGACGAAGGGGACGAAGTGCAGTTCACGATCAACGGCGCCACCTACGAACTCACACGGGAACAAGTCGAGAGCACCCTCGCCCGTACCGCGCCGGCCGAGGTGAGCACGTACTCCGTCGAGGTGAGCGGCAGCCGCTTCCCCGTGAAACAGGTGATCTCCGAGGTCACCGGTCTGCAGAGGAGCGAGTTCACCTCCGGCCAGGCACAGCGGGTCCTCACAGGGCTCGGATTCCTGGTGCTCAGCACTGCTCCGGGAGCTCGAGGGCGCATCTCCGGTTCCACGCGGTCCTTCGACGGCGTCGAGTGGGGGCTCGCCGCATCCGAGCACGGTTACGAGGAAGCGTCCTCGGGCAAGCTGCATCTCCCAGGATGTGCTCACGGCGTGACGACTCCGATCCGCATCTGGGCTCAGGACGAAGTGCTGAAGGCCTGGGGTGCTGCGCCGGATGTCGATCTCAGGACGCTGACGCGACCGGGATGGTGCTCGGACTGCGCGGCCATAAGAGGAACGACCGACCCCGGCGTTCCAGCGGAGCAACCGGAGACGTCCGGACGGACGGGCCGGGCGGAGCGGACGGCGATCGCGCAGGCCGCCCGGGTCGTCCTCGACGGTGGTCTCCGACGCCAGGCCTCCGCGTTCGACGGCCGGACGGTGACCTGGACCGCTGATACTGCGGCGGCACTCCGGCGAGCGATCGAGACACCCGGGTCGACCGGCACTTTCCGTGAGCGGATCGCCGAGCAGATGACGGATCAGCCGAGGGCGGTCGTCCTGCTCGCCGCTGAGCTCTGCTTCCTGCAGCGCCTCCCCCTCATCAACATCCGGGCGCAGACGAAGCTCGCTCTTCTGCAGGAGATCCTCGACGTGCTGCCCGATCGCCCCCGGGTCCCTGATGTGATCGTCGACGCCCTCGACACTCGCGGCGTCTTCAACGGCGGTCAGGGGTTCAACCAGCAGATCGCACAGCATCTCCTCTGGTTGTGCGATTTCGTCCGGCAGTGGGACGCCCTCGCGTCCGATCATCGCGAAGCCGCGCTCGGCGATCCCTGGCTCTTCCGCGACCGCACGCTCGACGTACAGGGTGATGCTCCACCGATCCGGAGCTCTCTGCTCGCTCTGGCCTGGCCGAGCTGCTTCGAAGCAATCGTCTCCGTCGCGCAGAAGCACGCGATCCGCGACGCCTTCGCGGGAGCGCTCCCGACGGTGACGGACGACGTCGACCGCGATCTGCTCGCTCTGCGGGACAGCCTCGACCCGAGCGGCGAGCTCGACATCGCCTGGTACTCGCCACCGTGGGACGCGGAATGGTGGCTTGCGGCACCGCAGACCGAGCATCGCGGCTGGGCCGTACCCTCGGCCGCTCCCGGCGCGCCACTCGCCCTCCCAGGCCTCCACGTCACGCTCCCGCCGGATGGCGGTCGAAGCGGCATCCGCGACGAAGCGCTCCGTTCATGGAGAGACTGGCCGACGTCCGGGGCCGGTCCGCGACCGCCCATCACCGATCTCCTCACCGAGGTGGATTCGGCTGCGCAGTTCCTCGTGACGATGGCGGCCGGCGACCAGGTCTTCGTCGACGGCTCCGACGACGTGCACTGGGGCGTCATCGGAGAACTCGATTCCCGAGGACGACGCGGCGTCGACTGGCGAACGCCGGTCTCGAGGTCGGAGATACCGAACGCCGTCCTCGACGTCCTGTCCGGCAGCGCTCCGATCACCGACGTCGGCTTCCTGATATCGCCGCCGATCGCACCGACGCCCGCACCTCCGCTGTCCGGCCCCCTCCGCCTCCCCCGCAGCACGCCCGAACTCGCGGGTCGCCTGCATTACGACTCACTGTGGCTGAACGAGGTGCTGGGTCTCCTCGAGGAGCGTCGCCAAGCGATCTTCTTCGGGCCTCCCGGAACGGGCAAGACCTATCTCGCCCGTGCTCTCGCCGACTTCATCGCGCCGAAGGGCGCGGTCCGCATCGTCCAGTTCCACCCCTCCTACTCCTATGAGGACTTCTTCGAGGGGTTCCGGCCGACGGTCGATGAGAAGGGGTCCGCGAGTTTCCGACTCGCACCGGGGCCGGTACGTCTTCTCGCTGCTGCGGCGGCGGCGAACCCGACAGTGCCGCATGTGCTGATCATCGACGAGATCAACCGGGCGAACATCGCGAAGGTGTTCGGCGAGCTCTACCTGCTCCTCGAATACCGCGACGCCGGGGTCTCATTGCAGTACTCGCCGGAGGAGGACTTCCGTCTGCCCGAGAATCTCTTCGTCATCGGAACGATGAACACGGCAGACCGCTCGATCTCCCTGGTGGACGCGGCGATCAGGAGGCGGTTCTCGTTCGTCGAGCTGCACCCCGCAGAGGAGCCGGTACTCGGCCTGATCGAGCGATGGTCGAAGGCGCAGCACCATGAGATCAGCCGAAGTGCTCTGCTGAGGCAGCTCAACGAGCGGATCGGCGACCTCGACCGCGATTTCCAGATCGGCCCGTCCTACCTCATGGGCGCTTCTGCCCGCACGGACTCCGGATTGGCGAGGATCTGGGAGTACGACATCCTTCCGCTGCTCGACGAGCACTACTACGGACGCTTGTCTCGCGCGGAGGTCCGGGCGACGTTCGGTCTCAGCGCTCTCGAGCCCGGTGCTGTCGCGGATCCGGACGAAGCGGTCGACGACGCTCCGGCCGGATGACCCGCGTCGAGTTCGACGAGAACGGCGGCTGGACGGCGGTCTCGTTCGACCCTGAGGTCATCGGTCGCGTATGCAGCGCAGGGCTGCTCGAATCCCGCATGACAGCGTCAGGCGCCGAGGTGAAGCCTCAGCTCAACAGGATCGGGGCGATTCGGATCGATGGCGACGAGGTCGTCGTCCGTCCGAAGGCCGCCTTCTCCTCGGTGCTCTTCATGCTGGGGTACGCGGCGGACCCGGGCTTCCGACCGGAAGAGGTCTCCGGCGACGGCAGGGAGATCTTCCCCGCGGTCGCCGAGACGTACGCGCGCATCGCGGAACGTGCACTCGGGCACGGCCTCCTGCAGGGGTACCGACGGTACGACGAGAGCGCCATGACGGTGCGCGGGCGGGTCCGGTTCTCCGACCAGATGTCGCGCCGCGGCGGACGACTCCTCCCGATCGAGCTGACGGTCGACGACTACTCGGCCGACATCGTCGAGAACCGGATCCTGCGTGCGGCCGGCCGGCTGCTGCTCGCCGTGCCCCGCGTGTCGCCGGACGTCCGGCGGCGCCTGGCGCACCTCGACTCGAGACTGTCGGAGGCAGCCCTCCTGCGGCCAGGGACGATGACACCGTCGTGGCAGCCGTCGCGGCTGAACCAGCGCTATCAGCCCGCCCTGCGCTTCGCCGAACTCGTGCTCGCACGCATCACGCCCACCACGACGAACGGCGGCCACACCGTCGCCTCCTTCGTCGTCAATATGGCGGAGGCGTTCGAGGCATTCGTGACCACGACTCTGAGCAGCGCTCTCTCAGGGGTCTCGCGTGGCGTCAGTATCGGTCAGTTCCCCGCTCATCTCGATCTCGAACGACGCCAGCCGATCCGACCCGACTTCGTCCACGTCGCCGGCGGCCGACCAGTGGTCGTCATCGATGCCAAGTACAAACTCGGGCCACCGAGGGTCGAGGACCTCTACCAGATGCTGGCCTACTGCACAGTGCTCGGGCTGGCTGAAGGGACGCTCGTCTACGTCTCGAGCGCCGGAGACCCGAGTGATCGGACAGCGACGGTGAAAGGCTCCGGTGTCGTGGTTCGGACGGTGCGGATCGACGTCACGAGGCCGCCCGCCGAGATGCTCGCTCAGCTGGACGACATCGGTCGAGCGGCTGCCAGGCGGGCAGGGATCAATACTTCTTCCGGCCTCTGAACTCCGCGCCTCGTCGTAGGGCCGCCTGCTCCATCGGACGACTCAGCCGAGACGGCCCGCCGCCTCAATCCCGCCCCGCACCCCACTCCCCCAGCAGCTCCCGCTCCCGCTCCTCCCCCAGTCCGGCGCCGCGTCCCGGCACGTGCGCGGCCGCCGCGTCCCGCAGCGTCTCGGCGAGCTCGCGGCGCTCGAAGCCCGCGGCCTCCGCCCGTGCCGTCGAGCGTGCGTTCATGCCGCGCCAGTCCGGGTCCGCGATCCACAGCGGGAGCGAGCCGGCGCCCGCCCACTGGCCGACGCCACGCTCGAGCAGCCACTCCTGCGGCACGGCGACCGGCTCGGCCGACGATCCGCTCCGCGCCGCGGCGAGGTGCTCGCCGAACGGCACGGGGGTCCCGCAGACGTTCATCACGCCCGCCACCCGCGCCTCGGCGGACGCCACCAGCCATGCGGCGAGGTCCCGCACGTCGACCACGGACGTCGGCAGCTCGGGCGCATCCGGCACCAGCACGGGCCCGGACCGCGCGCTGAAGCGCCAGGGCCAGTAGGAGGAGCGGCTCGTCGGGTCGCCGGGGCCGCCGATCAGGCCGGCGCGCGCGATCAGGGACGGCGCGGATCCGGCCAGCACGGCCTGCTCGCAGGCGGCCTTCGCGGCGCCGTACGAGGCGGGATCGTCGGAGGGAGTCAGCAGCTCGGCGTCCTCGTCCGCGCCGACGACCGCGTTCTCGGCGTAGACGCTCGTGGTCGAGACGAGGACGTAGGCGCTGCAGCGCAGGTCGCGGACGGATCGGCGGACGTGCTGCGGGGTCGAGGAGACGTCGATCACCGCGTCCCACGATGCCGCAGCCACGGCGTCGAGGGCGTCCTCGCGGTCGCGGTCGGCCCGGACGAGGGACACCCCCGCGGGCACGGCCGTCCCCCGCGCGAGGCAGGTCACGTCGTGGCCGCGCCGCAGCGCCTCCGCCGCGAGGTGCCCGCCGAGCCAGCCCGTTCCTCCGAGGATCAGCGTTCTCGTCCCCGCATGCTCGCACGGGCCGCCTCGCGCGAAGCCCGCTGAGGTGCCCGAATTGGTCCCGAGAACGTTGAAACAACTGCATTCTCGGGCGACTCGACACGGGCGACTCGACGCAGTGGGCGCCGAGCGAGCGACTCAGCGACAAAGGCCCCCTCCACGAGCCCCCGCACACCCGGCCACCCGAGCCCGCCCGCGTCCTCTGTCCGGAATCACGCGGGCGGCTCGGGCGCCCGAGCGGCTCACACGACGACGAAGGCGTCCAGGATCAGCGAGTTGCCCGTGGAGGCGGCGTTGCGCTTGCTGCCGCGGCGGATGGTGATGGTGTGCTCGCCGGCGCTGAGGGTGCTGCTGGTGAACACGGTGCGGGCCGAGCGGTTCGTGGCGCTGTAGCGGTCGACGGAGGCGACGAGCACGCCGTCGATCAGGACCTCGTTGATGCCGGAGGTCGGGGTGATCCGGCTCACCCAGCTGACCTTCGTGCCCCGGAAGCGGAGGGTCGCCGAGGCCGTGGAGGTGCTGGAGTACGAGATGCTGCCGCCGCTGTCGGCGGTGCTCGAGAGCGTCGCCCAGGTGCCGACCGTCGCGATGACGGCGGCTCCGTTCTGGTACGTCCCCGCCGCCGGCAGCGTCGAGGTCGGGGTGGGCGTGGACGTGGCCGTCGGGGTCTCGGTCGGAGTCGGCGTGTCGGTGGGGGTCGGCGTGTCCGTCGGCGTCGGCGTCGGCGTGCTGGTCGGAGACGCCGTCGCGGTGGGGGTGGGGGTCGACGTGGAGACGGTCCCCGCGGTCACGACGAAGGCGTCGAGGATCAGGGTGGACCCGGTGGACGCCGGGTTGCGCGTCGTCCCGCGGCGGATCGTGACCGTGTGGGTGCCGGCGGCGATCGGTCCGCTCGTCCACACCGTCTGACCCGAGCGGGTCGTGGGGCTGTAGCGGTCGACGGTGGCGACGAGGACGCCGTCGAGCAGCACCTCGTTGATGCCGGAGGTCGCCGTCATCCGGCTCACCCAGCTGACGCCCGTGCCCGAGAAGCGGAAGCTCGCGGACGCTCCGGCCGAGCTGGAGTAGCTGATGCTCCCGCCGCTGTCGGCGGAGGAGGAGATCGTGCTCCAGGTGCCCGCCGTCGTGATGAGCGGCGAGTAGTTCTGGTACGTGCCCTCGCCGGGGATCGACGAGGCGGGCTCGTCGGGCAGCGGAACGACCGGCTGCTCCGCGAGCCAGCGGTCGAACGTGTCGAGCATGTCCTTGTTCGTCAGGCTCGGCACGTTGTGGCCGTTCGGAGCGCCGTCGGTCGGCGTGTAGAGGACCACAGCCTCCTTCGCGACGGGCTTCGCGAGCGCGACCCAGGCCCCTCCGTGCACGGCGATCGGGACGAGGACGTCCTCCGTCGAGCCGGTCGTGCGGATCCGCGCCCCCGCCCACGAGGCCTGCGGCAGCAGCGCGGGGTCGGTCGCCGGGATCGTCGAGGGGTCGTTGTCGTAGTCCGGCAGGACGCGCCCCGGATCGCGGCGGGCCATGTCGGCCATGTCGTAGACGCCGGCCGCGTGGTACGCGCCGCGGATCTCGGGGACCAGCTTGTTGCCGTACGCCCAGCAGAGCAGCGCTCCGCCGCCGGAGTTCGAGCGGAGGAAGCTCGCGCCGATCCGCCACGTCTTCTGGAACCAGGCGACCGCGTCCACCTGCATGGCGACGGCCCGCTTGTTCGTGTAGATGCTGCCGCCGTAGTTGGGGCAGATCGAGATGACGCCCTTGTCGACGGCCTGGTCAGCGCTGTACTGGTAGGCGCCGGACAGGGCCGCGTAGGTGCTCCCGTTGGCGTGGTAGTACCAGTAGACGACCCGGCCGATCCGCTGCGAGGGGACCGCGGTGTGCGGGACGAAGAGCCGCGCGCGGTCGGTGCCGATCATCACGTCGATGATCTGGTACGGCTTCTTCCCCACGCGCGAGATCGCCGTGTCGCTGCGCCCGAGCTCGTTGGGCAGCGGCGGGATCACGCTGTAGTCGGGCGCCGCGGACGCGGTCATCGCGTAGGCGAAGGCGGATCCGACGCCGAGGGCGGCTCCGGTGAGGACGAGACGGCGGCTGTGGCGCGCAGGAGAGGACATGGGATCCCGACGTGGAGAGGGCTGCTCGGTCGGCGGAGCCTGACCGGAAGGTGTGAGGGGGGTGCTGCGGTCCGGATCGGACCACCGTGGAGGGGGCGCGGGGCGGTCCTTCGGGGGACCGTGCGGGCGGGCAGGCGCGAATGCATCCTCCCGCGTCCGCCGCGCGACCACCAGACCCGCTTCAGGGACACCCGCGGCGGCGCTCCCACCTGGCGTGGAGCGGCGGAGGGATGCGAGAAGGTCCTGGTGAAGGCGCTATCTCGCGCCACTGCTCTGGAGATGCCCGCCACGGGAGCGGAACCGCATCGTGTCGGTGCCGGAACTCCGGGGTCCCGCGGGGCCGGCACGGAACCAGGCCGCCCTGAGCCCGGCGCGAGGGCCGTGCGCACGTCAACACTCTCGCGGGGGACCCCCGGAGAGGTCGCGTTTTCTGGACACCACCTGAGCGCTGGTTCAGCGCTCGCTCTCCCCCTTCTGCGTGCCCACCGGATCGGGGGCCCGTCGTCCGCCGCCCACGTCCCGTCTCAGGGGGACAGGGCGCCTCCGAGCCGCGACCTATCGTGATCCCGCTCCATCCGGAAGGCCCGGCGAGGCGCCCCGGGGGGAGGTCGATCCGTGTCGAACGCGCATGCCCGGCCGAGCCACGACCGCTCGATCGCCCTCGGCCTCGTCCTGCTCCTGCTCGCCGCCGTCCTCGTGGTTCTGCCGGCGACGAGAGCTGCGGCGGCCACGGTCCTGCTCCAGGAGGGCTTCGGCGGCACCAGCGTCGCGGACTCGGCGTGGCAGGCGCTCGACGGCGCCTGCATCACGGCGGCGACCACTGCTCCGCCGACCGGCTCCTCGAATCTCGGCGTCTGCGCCAACCGGACTCAGGCCCCCGCCGCCGCGACGAGTCCGGGCTTCCTGCAGCTCACCGACGCCCGGAACAACGCCAAGGGCGGCGCGGTCTTCAACCGGCCGATTCCTGCCGCGGGCGGCATCGACGTCCAGTTCGACCAGTACCAGTACGGAAGCTCGCTGACCGGGGCCGACGGCATCGGCTTCTTCCTCACCGACGGCTCGAGGTCCCTCACCGCGGCGGGAGCTCCGGGCGGATCGCTCGGCTACGGCCAGTCGGCGACCGTCGACGGGGTGAACGGCGGCTACCTCGGGATCGGAATCGACGCCTTCGGGAACTTCTCGGCCAGGCCCCCCGCCGCGCCTACCCTCGGCCTCGGCTCCGACTGCCCCTCGAACTCCGGGTCGGCGCTCCTCACGGCGAACAAGATCGTGGCGCGCGGACCCGGGCAGGCCAAGAGCGGATACTGCTTCCTCCAGTCGGCCTCGCCTCCCCTGCTGACGTCGGTCCGCACGACGGCCACGACATCGACGGGCGCTCCGCCCGCGTCCTACGGGCGCACGATACGGATCATGGTCTCGGCTGCCGCCACTCCCGTCGTCACGGTCTACTGGGGAGGGACAGCGGGTCTGCCCGCCGGGCAGCTCGATCAGCTGATGCAGTTCACGATGCCGACCGCAGCGCCCTCGACCTACAAGCTCGGCTTCACGGCGTCCACCGGTGGATCGAACGACACCCACCTCGTCCGCAACGTCTCCGTCTCGTCCATCAACACTCTCGACGACATCACTCTGGTCAAGCAGATCGACCGCACCACCACGCAGCCCGTCGCCTACGCCGAGGGATCCGTCATCCCTTACCAGTTCGTCGTCACGAACGGGTCCATCCGGGGCACGCTCACCGGCATCGTCGTCACGGACCCGAAGGCCGCGAGCATCTCCTGTCCGACGACGACCCTGCTCCCGCTCGCCTCCACCATCTGCACGGGATCCCATACGGTCACGGCCGCCGAAGCGGTGGCCGGCTCGTTCGTCAACACGGCGACCGCTGCAGCGACGAAGACGGAGACGATCTCGAACGTCGTGACGACGACCCCCGTCACGAGCAGGACCGCCACCGCCACCGCCCCCATCGCCACCCCGGCTCCCGCTCTGACCCTCACCAAGACCGCCCTGCTCACCGACACGAACGGCAACGCCCAGGCCGACGCCGGAGAGCAGATCCGCTACTCCTTCCTCGCCCTCAACTCCGGCAACGTCACACTGCAGACGGTCGCCGTCGCCGACCCGAAGGTCACCGGCATCACGCCCGCCTCGACGCAGCTCGCCCCCGGAGCGAGCGCCACCTTCACGTCGGCGCCGTACACGGTCCTTCAGACCGACATCGACAAGAACACGTCGCTCGTCAACACGGCGACCGTCTCCGGCCGCACCCTGGCCGCCTCGCCCGTGACGGTCACCGCGACCTCCACGGCCACCACGCCGATCCGCTACGCGCCCTCGATCTCGCTGACGAAGAACGGCACGATCCCGACCGGGGCCGCCGTGGGCTCGACCGTCTCCTACAGCTTCTCCGCCACCAACACCGGCAACACCGGGCTGAGCGCCGTCGCGGTCACCGACCCCAAGAGCGGGCTCTCCGCGCTCGCCTACTCCTGGCCGGGGACCGCCGGGCGCCTCGAGATCGGCCAGTCGGTCACCGCGACCGCGTCGTACACGCTCACGCAGGCCGACGTCGACGCGGGCCAGGTCCTCAACACCGCGACCGCGACCGGCACCCCTCCGACGGGCGCCGCCGTCACGGCCACCGCCTCGCGGACGGTGACGATCACCCGCACGAACGACCTCGCGCTCGCCAAGACCGCGAACCCCGCCTTCATCAGCGCCGCCGGCACCGTGGTGACCTACACCTTCCGCGCGACCAACACCGGCACCACCACCCTCACCGCGGTCGCGATCAGCGACCCCAAGAGCGGGCTCTCCGCTCTCACCTACTCCTGGCCGGGCACTTCCGGACGACTGCTGCCCGGCCAGGTCGTCACCGCGACCGCCGCCTACACGACCACAGCCGCCGACGTCACCGCCGGCACGATCGCCAACACCGCCACGGCGACGGCGACCGGCCCGACCGGCGGGGCATTCACCCGCACGGCCTCGGTGAGCATCTCAGTGATCCCCGATCCGGCGGCCGACGCCGCGACGGTCGTGCAGGGCGGATCGGTCGTGATCGACGTGCTCGCGAACGACGGGCCCGCCGCGACCGGAGCGACCTTCTCGCGCGCGCAGCTCTCGGCGACCCCGAAGGCGATCGGAGGCGCGGCGACCCCAGCCCCCGCCACTCCCCTGCAGGGGTCCGTCTCCTGCGTCGCGAGCGGAGCGACCCGCGGCCAGTGCACCTACCGCCCGATCGCCGCCTTCGTCGGCACCGACGTCTTCGACTACTCCCTCTCGGGCCAGTACGGCACCTGGAACGTGCGGGTCACGGTCACCGTCACCGCGCTGAACCGCGCGCCGGTCGCCCGACCCGACCGCGTGGTCGCGACCACCGGCGGCCCCGCCGTCACCGTCGCTCCGCTCGCGAACGACACCGACGAGGACCCGGGCACGACCCTCGCCCTGGCCGGCACGAGCGTCCCGGCCGGGCTGCGCGGCACCTTCTCCTGCTCCGGATCCACGTGCACCTACACGCCCGCGACCGACGGCTGGACCGGGAGCGCGACGATCGCGTACACGGTCACGGACGGCGCGCTCACGGCGGGCGGCACGATCACGGTGTGGGTCGATCCCGCTCCCCTCGTCCGGCGCGGCTTCTCCGGCACCGGCAGCACGAGCGGAGCGGTCGGGCTCGGCGCCTGGACCAGCTCCTCCGTGGTCGCCACGCCTGTCGCGAGCTGCACGGCCGGTCGGCCGAGCACCCTCGTGAGCTGGTCGGCCGCCGCTGGAGCGACCGGCTGGACCCTCGAGCGCCGCCTCGCGGGGACGACGCCCGGCCCCTGGACCGTGATCGCGGCACCCGCCGCCTCCGCGACGAGCTTCACCGACGACCGGGTCGGTGAGGGCCGCAGCTACCAGTGGCGGGTCCGCCCGGACCTGCAGCGCTGGCTCGGAGTCGCGTCCGCCGCCTCGACCGCCGTCGCCCAGCCGGCCGTCACCACCGCCGGAGGCTGCTGATGCCTCCCCGCCGACACCCCTCTCGTCCTGCACGTGTCCTCGTGAGGGAGACCACGCCCGCACCGGGCACCACCCACCAGAAAGGAACGGTCGCCATGACCACCACAGCACCCACCCGTCGCAGCCCCTGGAAGAAGATCGCCCTCACCGGCGGCGTCCTCCTCGCCGCGGGAGCCCTCGCCGGCGCCGGCGCCTTCGCCGTGTTCACCGACTCCGGGAGCGCCAGCGTCACCGCGGACGCCGGACAGCTCGACATCAACCTCGACGGCACCTTCATCGTGACGGACATCGCGCCCGGAGACACCATCCAGCGCCCGGTGACGATCGTCCTGCCGAACGCCACCAACGACGGCGACCTCGTCTCGTCGGTGCGCTTCTCGCAGGCCGTCACCAACGACGTCGTGGGATCCGACACCACCGACCAGAACCGTGTCGGCCAGTCTCTCGTCTCCGGCCCGAACGGCCTCGACTACCGCCTGCTGACCTGCTCCACCGCCTGGACGACCGCCCCCACCACGACTCCGGCGGGCCCGTACTCCTGCAGCGGGACCACCACGGTCACCGGATCCGGCAAGCTGTCGTCCATCGGCGGCCAGGCCGGCGCGGTCGACTTCACCCCGGCGAACTTCGGCATCACCCCCACCACGACCGGGACCTTCCCCTCGGACGCCGGTGATGTGACGCTGAACACGCTGATCGAGCTCGTCCTGCCGACCGCGGCCGACAACGCGTACGAGAACGCCTCCGCCACGGTCACCTTCACCGCCGCCGCGATCCAGCGCGCCGGCATCCAGAAGTAGACCGTCCCCCACCGCCTCCGTCCTGCCCGGCCGCCACCGGCGCGGGGCGGAGGCATCCCCCTTTCCTCCCGGAGTCGTCCCCATGACCCACGCCCGTGCGCTCGTCGCCGTCCTCGCGGCGGTGCTCCTCGCGCCCGCGGCGAGCGCCGAGCCCGTCGGCGTGCTCGACGTGCGCGAGCTCTCGGCGCCCGGATCCCTCACCGACCTCGCTCCGGGCGACCGCGCCGAGTGGGCGGTCGAGGTGACCAGCACCGGCCTGTCGCCGCAGGGGGTCTCCGTGGCCTTCGCGGTCGACGGAGGGACGCTGGCGCAGGACCCGCGCGACGGCCTCCAGCTGTCCGTCGAGCTCTGCGGCTCGGCATTCACCGTCGCCGAGGTCGTCGACGGGGGGCGCACGGTCGAGCGCTACCTCTGCCCCGACGACGCTGTGCCGCTCGGATCCGGGCCCGCGGCGACGCTCGGCCGGCTCGACGGTGTCCGTCCGCTCGAGCGCGGGGCCACCGTGGGCGTGCGCGTCCGCGTCCTGTTCCCGGAGTCGGCCGGCAACGGGACCGAGCTCGCGGCGGCGTCGCTGCGGGTGCTCGTGGGCACGACGGAGGAGGATCCCTCCGCGACGCCCGGCCCCGGCTCCTTCCCCGGAGCGGCGGGCGGCGGGCTGGCCGTCACCGGCCGCGACCTGGGCGCTGCGCTCCTGGGCGGGATGCTCGCCCTCGGCTCGGGCGCCCTGCTCGCCGCGGCGGCGCGCCGTCGTCACCGGAGGGAGCAGGCGTGAAGGCCCTCCGCGCTCTCCTCGGCGGCCTGGTCACGATCGTGGCCGTCGCCGGCATCGCCGTCTTCGTCCTCTCCGCGCTCGGTCTCGTGCGGCTCGTGCCGGTGCTGTCGAACTCGATGGCGCCCGGGATGCCCGTCGGCTCCCTCGCCGTCACCCTGCCCGTCGACCAGGCCGCGATCCGCGCCGGTGACGTGATCGTCTTCACCGACCCGGACGATCCGGGCCGCCGCGTCATCCACCGCGTCACCCTCGTCTACTCCGAGGAGGAGGCGGCGGCACTCCGCGGCCGCGAGCCCGGCCAGCTGGCGCTCACCACCAAGGGCGACAACAACGAGTCGGCCGACCCGTGGATCGTGACGATCGCGGACGAGCGGATCTGGCGCGAGAGCTCGGTGGTGCCGCTGCTGGGCTGGCCGAGCATCGGCCTCGCCCACCCGGAGGCGCGGTTCGCGCTCTTCGCCGCGGGCGGCGCGGTCATCGTGGGCGCGCTCCTGATCGCCATCTGGCGCCACCCCGCGGAGGTTGCCCCGTGAGCGGCGCGCACCGCTCGTCGGACGGCACGCCGCCCCCGGAGCCCCTGCGTCCGCCCGCTGAGCACGGACGGCACAGCGCCCGGCCGTCCTCCCGCGACCGCGGAGCCCCGCGCCACTCCCCCGAGGTCCGCCGCCGCGTGGTCTCCCGCGCCGGCCTGGCGGGACTCGTCGCCGGCGCGCTCGTCCTCGGCGCCGCCGCCACCGCCACCGCCGTGCTCCTGGACCGGGGCTCCGTGAGCGCACGGATCGCCTCCGGCACCGTCATCGCGACGTTCACCGGCACCGGAGCGACGACCGTGCCGGTCCCCGTCGCGGGACTCGTCCCCGGCGGCACGGCCCGGCGCCTCCTCGACCTGACGAACGCCGGGACCCTGCCGATGTCGGCCCTCCAGCTGCAGACGGCCACCGGCACCGACCTCTCGGACGGCCTGCAGCTCGCGATCGAGCGCTGCTCGCAGTCCTGGTCGGCCGATGCCGCGACCTGCCCCGGCACCGTCACCACCGTGTCGGCCGACCGCCCCGCCGCCTCCCGCCTCGACCTGCCCGGCTCCCCAGCTCTGGCCGTCGGAGCGACCGACCACCTCCGCCTGACCGTGCGCCTGTCGGAGTCCGCGCCGTCCGCCGCGCAGAGCACCTCGGCGACCCTCACCGTCACCTTCTTCGGCGTGCAGCGTCCGGGCCGCCAGCTGTAGGCGCGGCGGGCCCACGCCTCGGCGGCACCACCGCCGCGCCGCCCCCTTCCGCGCTGAGGTGCCCGGGACGGCCGTCGACACGCCGGAGAGGGCGACCGTCTCGGGCGACTCAGCGGGGCCGCGGGTACCTCGGTGATGCCTCGCTACTCGCGCAGGGCCGCCACGGCGTCGTGGAAGCTCGGCACGTCGGAGAGCACGCCCTCGGGGCCCAGCACCGTCCAGGTCGTGCCCGTGCGGATCAGGACGCCCAGCTCCTCGGCGGGCCGGCGGCGGGTGCGGCGCAGCTCGAGCACGAAGACTCCGGGACGCGCCTCTCTGATCTCGGGCGTGCGCCGGTCGGGCAGCATCACGAGTCCTCCCCGAGGGTCAGCGGTAGACGCTCCACTCCTTCTTCACGATCCGGCGCTCCTCGCCGTCGACCGCGACGATCCACTCGCCGTCCTTCTTGGCCACGACCCGCCCGCGCAGGTACTGCGGCTCCCAGCCGTCGGCCTTGTTGACCCACTTCACGAACCGCGCGAACCGCCCCGGTGCCACGTCGTCTCTGGACATCTCTCGACTCCCCTTCGCCGTCACCGGCACGTCCATCGACCTCCGTCAGGAGTTCACCTCGCCCAGCGCGAGGAGGACCTCTCCTGTGAGGTCTCGAAGCCGGTTCACCGACGGTAGAACGCGCTGCCAGAAGTGGACGAGGCCGTTGACTGATCGACGATCGTCTGGCAGTGGGGTCAGGATGCGGCAGCGGAATCAGGAGTCGAACAGCACGTGCGGCCGTCCGGCGTCGACGATCACGCGGGCGCGCACCCCGTAGACGTCCGCGATCAGCGCCGGAGTGAGCACCTCCTCCGGGGTGCCGCCCGCGACCACGCGCCCCTCGCGCAGCACCAGCAGCGCGTCGCAGAACAGGGCCGCGAGGTTGAGGTCGTGCAGCGCGACGACCGTGGTCACCGGCAGCGCCCGCACCAGGGCTAGCAGCTCCAGCTGATGGCGGATGTCGAGGTGGTTGGTCGGCTCGTCCAGCAGCAGCTCGCGCGGCTCCTGCGCCAGCGCCCGGGCGATGTGCGCGCGCTGCCGCTCGCCGCCCGAGAGGGTGTGCCAGAGGTGGTCGGCCTTCGCCTCGAGATCCACCTGCTCGAGGGCGCGCTCGATCGCGCGCAGGTCCTCGGCCGAGTCTCCGCCCAGAAGGGAGCGGTGCGGTGTCCGCCCCAGCCGGACGACGTCGCGGACGGGGAGGTCCGCCTCCGTCTCGGCCTGCTGCGTCACCGTGGCCACGGCCCGGGCGACCTCGCGGCGGCGGAGCGAGCGGAGCGGCGCGCCGTCGAGGGTGACGACGCCGGCGTCCGGAGCCGCGGTGCCCTGCAGCAGCCGCAGCAGTGACGACTTGCCCGAGCCGTTGGGCCCGAGCAGTCCGACGGTCGAGCCGGGATGGGGGAGGAGCGAGACCCCGTCCACCACCAGGCGGCCGCCCCGGCGCCACGAGACCCGGTCGGCCTCGAGCGTCACGAGCGGCCCCTCCGCCGCAGGAGCAGCAGCATGAACACCGGCACGCCGACGAGTGCCGTGCCGACCCCCACCGGCAGCGGAGTCGGCGCGAACGCCACCCGCGATCCGGCGTCGACCCACACCAGGAACACCGCGCCGAGCAGGATCGTCGCGGGGATCACCCGCGAGTGCCGCTGGCCGAACACGAGTCGCGCGGCGTGCGGCAGCACCAGCCCCACGAAGCCGATCGCGCCGGCGATGCTCACCAGGGTCGCCGTCAGCAGGGCCGTCACCACCAGCAGGAGGAGGCGGGTGCGGCCCACGTGCACGCCGAGCGACGCGGCCACGTCCTCCCCGAAGGCGAACGCGTCGAGCGTGCGCGCCGCGGCGAGGCAGACCACGGAGCCGAGCAGCACGACTCCTCCGCTCAGCGCCACGTCGTCCCAGCGCATGCCCTCGAGGGAGCCGAGCAGCCAGAACATCACGCCGCGCGTCTCGTCCGAGTCGGCGAGAGCGAACACGATCAGCGAGGTCAGCGCCGAGAACAGCTGGGTGCTCGCCACCCCCGCCAGGATCACGCCCGAGGTGCCGCCCGCCGAGAACCGCGTGAGCAGCAGCACGAAGCCGAAGGCGACCAGCGCGCCGACGAAGGCGCCTCCGGAGAGCCCGACCACTCCTCCGCCGACCCCGAGCACGCCGACGAGCACCGCGCCCGTGGACGCTCCGGAGGAGACGCCCAGCACGAACGGGTCGGCGAGCGGATTGCGCAGCAGCGACTGCAGGATCACTCCGCACACGCCGAGCCCCGCCCCGCAGGCCGCGGCCACGAGTGCGCGCGGGAGGCGCTCCTGCCAGACGATCGCGTCCTCGGCCGCACGCACCGGGACGGAGGCGAGCCCGAGGTGGTTGAGGAGGATGTCGCGGACGTTCACGAGCGAGACGTCGGCCGGGCCGAGCGTCACCGCGACGCCGACCGAGAGCGCCAGCGCTAGCAGCCCGCCGACGACCAGCGCGGCGGCGGCCAGACCCCGCGGCACCCGGCGGACGAGGACCGTGCTCGTGCCCGTGTGCGTGCTCAGAGCGAGGCCCCGTTCTCGTCCCACCAGGCGCGGATCTTCTCGAGCCCGTCGACGAAGCGGATCGACGGGTTCAACTCGGCGCCGTGGAGCGCGATGAAGCGGCCGTCCTGCACCGCGGGCAGGCTGCTGGTCAGCGGGTCGGAGCGGAGGAACGCGGTCTTGTCGTCGAGGCGGTCGCCGGGGAAGCGGTCGCGCTGCAGGTCGCCGAGGACCAGGACGTCCGGGTCGGCCGCGACGACGCTCTCCCAGCCGACGGCGGGCCAGTCCTCCGTGCGGTCGGCGAAGACGTTGGTCATGCCGGTCGTGGTGCCGAGCATCGAGGCGAAGTTGTAGCCGCCGGCCATGTAGGGCGTCTTGGTGTCGGCGAACCAGAAGGCGACGCTCCGGCCGCCGAGGTCGACCCCCTCGGTGGCGGCGGCGGCGCGCTCCTGCAGCTGCGCGACCAGGGCGTCGCCGCGCTGCTGCACGTCGAAGACCTCGGCCAGCTCGTGGATCTCCTGGTAGAGGACGTCGACGGTCAGCGGGACGGTGCGCGTGCCGCTCCCGCCGTTGACGCTCGCTCCGTTGTCGCAGTCGGAGGGGGCGAGGTAGGAGCCGATCCCCGTCTCGGCGAGGCGGTCGCGCGAGGCGACGCCCTCGGGCGCGTAGTGCCGGCCGAAGGAGGCGGTGACGAAGTCGGGGTCGGCGCCGAGCAGCACCTCGTAGGTGGGCGCGTTGTCGGCCAGGCGCGGCACGCTCTCGTTCGCGGAGGCGAGGGTCGCGAGCACGGGGTCGGTCCAGGAGGCGGTGCCGACCATCCGGTCCTCGAGGCCGAGGGACAGCAGGATCTCGGTCGAGTTCTGGTCGAGGGAGACGACCCGCTGCGGAGGGGCGGTGACGGTAGTCGTGGTGCCGCAGTTGTCCAGCATGAGCGGGTACGAAGTCGTGCCCTCCCCCGCGGCGGCCGTGCTCTCGGGCTCGATCTGCTCGGAGGCGCCGCAGCCGGTGAGGGCGAGCAGGGTCAGGGCGGCGAGGGCGAGGGCGGCGGGGCGCCGTCGGTGCGTGGACATGGATCTCCCGTGGTTCGTGGGCGTCGGTCGTCGGCCCGGTTCATGGGCCCGGTTCATGGGCCCGGTTCGCCGGCAGGGCTCGGCGGCCCGGTCCGTCGGCGGGCGGCACCCGCGTCTCGGCGTGGAGCCCAGGTAAGCATAGCCTTACCTCATCTGGCCCCGTCCATTCGCGCCAGTCGATCCGCGCCACCGAGCCCTCGGCGCCCTCGGCCCGGCCCGCCGGCGACTCCGCAGAAGTCGCCGTGGTCGCGCGCGCGGACGGCGACCTCCGAGTTCTCATGTCACCCAGAAGGCCCGGAACAGCCGAGTAAGCGGACACCTGTCGCGCACCTCGCCTCCGCAGCCCCCAACCAGGTGGACAGCACCCCGGACACGGTTCCCCTGGGGGCGGGAGAGCGCGATCCTGAACACCGACGATCGACGGCTCCCGCCCCACCGCCCGCCGACCGTCACGGAAGGAACCCGGCGATCACGAAGAAGACGTCGACGCCTCCGGAGACGCGGCCCAGCCAGATGTGGAACGTCGCGACCAGGAGGGACGCGACGGCGCGCAGT
>NZ_PSVU01000048.1:0-29003 GCF_002932515.1 Rathayibacter sp. AY1D5 | reverse complement strand
CGAGCGCGGCCACTTCGTGCAGTCCTACGGCTCGCCCGAGGTCGACGCGTCGCTCCTCGTGCTGCCGATGGTCGGCTTCGTCCCCGCCGACGACCCGCGGATGCTGGGCACCGTCGCCGAGCTGGAGCGCGTGCTCCTGCAGGACGGCCTGCTGCACCGCTATCGGACCGAGTCCTCGGTCGACGGCCTCGCCGGCGGCGAGCACCCGTTCCTCGCCTGCTCCTTCTGGCTCGTCCGGCAGTACGCCGACTCCGGCCGGATCGACGACGCGCGGACCCTGATGGACCGGCTCGTCGGGCTCTGCAACGACGTGGGCCTCCTCTCGGAGGAGTACGACGTCGAGGGCCGCCGGCACGCGGGGAACACTCCCCAGGCCCTCTCCCACCTCGCCCTGGTGCAGGCGGCCGACGCGATCGCGGCAGCCCGATGAGGCGCCGCCGCGTCGTTGTCGCGAGCGTCGGCGGAGTCCTCGGAGTCGCGGTCCTCGGCTTCCTCACCTGGAGCTCGATCGTCAGCGGCCCCGACGAGGACGCCCTCGCCCGTGTGCGCGCCGATCCGGCGATCGCGGTCGAGCGCACGGACGACGCGCTCGTGATGACGCCGACCTCGACCGGCGAGCTGGCCGGCACGGGCCTGGTCTTCATCCCCGGAGCGAAGGTCGACGCCTCCTCCTACGAGGCGACCCTGGCTCCGCTGGTCGACGCCGGGGCGACCGTCGTGATCACGCGGCCGATCCTGCACCTGGCCTTCTTCGACCTCCGCTCCCTCGAGACCTTCACCAGCCAGGCCGAGGGCGTCGACCGCTGGCTCGTCGGCGGCCACTCCCTCGGCGGCGTGAAGGCCTGCCAGTGGGCCGAGGACCCGGCGGTGGCGGGCCTGGTGCTGCTCGGCAGCTACTGCGCGAACGACCTCTCGGGCTCCGAGCTCCCCGTCCTCAGCGTCAGCGGATCGGAGGACGGGCTCAGCACGCCGCAGAAGGTCGCCGACGCGAGCGTCCGGCTGCCCTCCTCCGCCGACCTCGTCGAGATCGACGGCGCCAACCACGCCGACTTCGGCTGGTACGGGCCGCAGGCGGGCGACGGCGAGGCGACCATCAGCCACGAGGAGGCGGACGCCCGCATCGCCGAGGCCCTCCTGGGCTTCAGCCGCGAGGTCGGCTGAGTCGCCCGCTCCCGCTTGACCTCGAGCGCACTCGAAGTCGTAGGTTGACGCCATGTCCACCGCCACCGCCGCCCCGGCCGAGCCGGAGGTGCTGTCGATCTCGCAGGTCGCCGCCGTCACCGGTCTCACCGTGCACACCCTGCGCTACTACGAGCGCGCCGGGCTCATGCTCGACCCGGTCGAGCGCGCCTCGTCGCAGCACCGCCGCTACCGGCCGGCCGACGTCGGCTGGGTCGACTTCCTCACCAAGCTCCGCGCGACCGGGATGCCGATCGCGCGGATCCGCGAGTACGCCCGGCTCCTCCGGATCGGGCCCGCCACGGAGCCGGAGCGCCTCGCGCTGCTCCGGACGCACCGCGAGGAGGTCGAGGCGCAGCTCGCCCGGACACACGCCAGCCTCGCCGCGATCGACATCAAGATCGCGGCGTACCAGGAGAGGACCACCCACTGATGAAGACGATCACCCTCGGATCCGACGTCGCCGCCCTCGAGGTCTCCCGCCTCGGTCTCGGCGCGATGGGCATGTCGGCGTTCTACACCGGCGCCGGCACCGACGACGCGGAGTCGATCCGCACCGTGCACCGCGCCCTCGATCTGGGCGTCACGTTCCTCGACACCGCCGAGATCTACGGCCCGTACACCAACGAGGAGCTGCTCGGCCGAGCGCTGGCAGGCCGCCGCGACGAGGTCGTGCTGGCGAGCAAGTTCGGCATGATCCGCCACCGCGGCGACGGGGGCCGCGGACTCGACGGCTCCCCGGAGAACCTGCGGCTCGCCGTCGAGGGCTCGCTCGCGCGCCTCGGCACCGACCGCATCGACCTCTACTACCAGCACCGCATGGACCCGGGCGTCCCGGTCGAGGAGACCGCCGGGGCCTTCGCGGAGCTGATCCAGGAGGGCAAGCTCCGCGGCTACGGCCTCTCGGAGGCGGCGCCCTCGACGATCCGGCGCGCTCACGCCGTGCACCCGGTCACCGCTGTGCAGTCCGAGTACTCGCTCTGGACCCGCGACCCCGAGGCGGAGGTGCTGCCGGTCCTCCGCGAGCTCGGCATCGGCTTCGTCCCGTACTCGCCGCTGGGCCGCGGCTTCCTCACGGGCAGCATCCGCTCGGTCGCCGAGCTGGGCAGCGACGACTTCCGCCGCGACAACCCCCGCTTCGCCGACGGAGCGCTGGAGGCGAACCTCCGCATCGTGGAGGCCGTCGACCGTGTGGCGGCAGAGGCGGACGCGACCGCCGCGCAGGTGGCGCTCGCCTGGCTGCTCGCCCAGGGCGAGGACATCGCTCCGATCCCGGGCACCAAGCGCGTCTCGCGCATCGAGGAGAACGCCGCCGCGGACGCCCTCGTGCTGACCGCGGAGCAGCTCGACGTCCTCGGCTCGCTCGAGGCCCCCGTCGGCGACCGCTACGCCGACATGAGCTCCGTGAACCGCTGACCGCCCTACGGGACGCCGCTCGCCACGCGCACCCCGGGTGCGGCCGTGCGAGCGGCGTCCTCGCAGGAGTCAGTCCCGCGGCGGCAGCTCCCGCTTCGGGGTGTCCCGCTTCGGGGTGTCCCGCAGGTCGATGAGACCTGTGAACATCGCCCCCCGCTCGTTCGAGCGCTCGTCGCCCGAGAACAGGTTGTCCGGGGCGGAGGACCCGTGCCGGCGCGGGGTCGCGGCGGGAGCGGGCTCCCGCTCCATCTCGACGCGCTGACGCGGGAGGGCGACGGGGTCGTTCTCGTGCAGCCACGAGACGAGCCGCTCGCGCACGTAGCAGCGCAGGTCGAAGAGCGTCGGCGCGTCCTTCGCCGTGACGAGCACCCGGATCCGGACGAAGCCGCCCGTCGCGTCGGTCACCTGCAGCACGCTGGTGCGCCGGTCCCAGAGGTCGGTCTCCTCGAGCATGCGGTGCAGCTCCTCGCGCATCTGCTCGGGGCTGACCCGCCAGTCCAGGTCGAGCTCGACGGCGCCGAGCAGCTCGGACCCGGTGCGGGTCCAGTTCTGGAACGGCTGGGTCGTGAAGTAGTTCGTGGGCAGCACCAGGCGGCGGTCGTCCCAGAGGTGGACGACGACGTAGGTCAGCGTGATCTCCTCGATCCGCCCCCACTCGGTCTCGACGATCACCACGTCGTCCAGGCGGATGGCGTCGCTGAAGGCGAGCTGCATCCCGGCGAAGATGTTCGTGAGGCTCGACTGCGCGGCCAGGCCCGCCACGATCGAGAGCACGCCGGCCGAGGCCAGGAGGCTCGCACCGGCCGTGCGGGCCTCGGGGAAGGTCAGCAGCGAGGCGCCGATCGCGATGACCACGACGGCCGCCACGGCGACCCTCCGGATGATCGTCATCTGCGTGCGGAGGCGGCGTGCCCGGCGGTTGTCGGCCGTGTCGGTCCGGTAGCGCTCGGCGCCCAGGTCCTCGAGGAACACGAACAGGGATCCGATCACCCACGCCGCCGCGCCGATCGTGGCGATCTGGAACACCCGCTGCACGAGACCCGGCCAGGGGTCGGCCGTCACGGTGGCGGCGAGCGCGGCCCAGACCGCGATGGTCATCAGCAGCACGCGGAACGGGATGCGCAGACGCCGGATCAGCAGGCGCGCCCAGGTCTTGCGCTTGCCGACCGAGCGCAGCACGAGGGCGACGACGGCGGTCGCGACCACGGCGATCACGACCGCGATCACCACGGCGAGCGCGATCGAGCCGATCACGGGGAGGACGTCTTCGGGCACATCGGTCCTTTCTGGAGGGGAAACGGAAGCGAACGGAGATCCTGCCACGCGAACGGGCGTCGGTCCGCATTCTGCGCCGGACACCGTGCGGATGCTCAGGCGCCTGTTGGCGTCGGCGGACGGAGACGTCGACCTCGCCTGGAGCACCGTCGCCCGGACCTTCACGCGGACGGGCATCACCCTGAGCCTGACCGCCGCCGCAGACGACCAGGGCCGGGCCTCCGACGCGCTCGACGTCGGTATCGGCTCCACGAGCGCCGGCTTCCGCGGAGTCCTGCCGCTGCTCGACCCGTCGACCGCCGCACCCTCCAGCGAGTGAGCACGGGCCGGCGCTCCCCCCGCGGGCGCTCCGAGGAGGTCGGGAACGGACACGGACCGGGAACGACGAAGCCCCACACCTCACAAGGAGGTGCGGGGCTGGTGGTGCACCCCCTCGGACTTGAACCGAGAACCCACTGATTAAGAGTCAGTTGCTCTGCCGATTGAGCTAGAGGTGCGTTCCGGCCGGCTGATCGTGCGTGCCGAACCGAGGGATCACATTACCAGCGTCTCCCCCCGTCTCGTCAAATCGAGCGCGACGGAACGCCCGCGGCAGCGATCGGAGGCTCCGCGGGACCCACCGGTATCGTGGTCGCGTGACCCCGCAGAGCAGTGACCAGAGCTTCGACGACGACCTCCGACTCGCCCTCCGCCTGGCGGACGCGGCCGATGCGATCTCGCGGGAGCGGTTCGGCGCGCTCGACCTCGTCGTGGACACGAAGCTCGACCGCACCCCGGTCACCGACGCCGACCGCGCCGTCGAGGAGGCGATCCGCGCGCTGCTCGCCGCCGAGCGTCCGGACGACGCGATCCTCGGCGAGGAGTTCGGCACCTCGGGCGAGGCCTCGCGGCAGTGGATCCTCGACCCGATCGACGGCACCGCCCACTTCCTCCGCGGCGTCCCGATCTGGGCGACCCTGATCGCGCTCGCGGTCGACGGCGTCCCCGTCGTCGGAGTCGTCTCCGCTCCCGCTCTCGGCACGCGCTGGTGGGCGGCCGAGGGCTCCGGCGCCTGGGCCGTCGAGCTGGAGGCCGGGGCCGAGCCGCGACCGCTGCGCGTCTCGGGGATCGACACGCTCGCATCGGCGACCTTCAGCTACAACAGCATCCAGCAGTGGGAGGGCGCGGGCCGTCTCCCGCAGCTGCTCGAGCTCGCCGGCGCCGTCTGGCGCGACCGGGCGTACGGGGACGCGTGGCCCTACATGCTCGTCGCCGAGGGCCTCCTCGACGGTGCGGGCGAGTTCGACGTGAAGCCCTACGACCTGGCGGCCCTGGTGCCGATCGTGCAGGAGGCGGGCGGCCGCTTCACCTCCGCCGACGGGGAGGACGGGCCGTGGCACGGCAGCGCCGTCGCCACCAACGGCCTGCTGCACGACGAGGTGCTCGCGATCGTGGCGCCGCGATGAGGAGCCGGACGGCCGCGCTCGCCTCGGCGGCGCTCCTCCTGCTCCTCTCGGGCTGCTCCTCCGTCGTCGGGCCGGACGGCCCGGAGGCCGTGCGTGACGAGGGCGGCACGGTGGCGACCGCCGGCGTCACCGACGTGTTCTCGCTGCGGCGCGGCGACTGCCTGGCCGACCCGGGCGACGACCGCATCGCCGACGTGGACGTCGTTCCCTGCGCCGAGGAGCACGCACTGGAGGTCTTCCACACGTTCGCGCAGCCCGGAGACCGATACACCAGCCGCAACACGCTGCTCGCCCAGGCCGAGGCGGGCTGCGAGCCGGAGTTCGGCGCCGTGATGGGGATCGCCTACGGCGACTCCGCCCTCGAGTACCGCTCGCTCGTCCCCTCCGAGGTCGGCTGGCGCCACGGGGACCGCACGATCGTCTGCGCGGTCCTCGATCCGGCCGACGACTCCACCACCGGCAGCCTCTTCGGCTCCGCTCGCTGACCACGGCTCCGATCGACCCCCGTTCGGCTCATTGACACGCGCTCCGGCGGAGCGCAGGGTGAAGGGACGACCGGCAGGCGCGAGGGGGCCCGGAGACCGGCGGCTCAGGAGTCGACATGCAGGACCGGCACGATCAGGAACCCCCCGAGCGCTCGCGCACGGCCGAGCAGCACTGGGGACCGGCGGACAGCCTGTTCCCGAGGCTCCACCGGCAGAGCTCCCTGCTCGCCGCGGCGGAGGCGGTCGCGCAGGTCGACGGGCCCGGCCCGGGCGACGTCTGGTCGCGGCTCCTGCACGACTACGCCCACGCCTCCGACCGCGTCGTCTCGGTGGACGGCGACGACGAGGCCGCCACGCTCGGCTGGCTGAAGCCGCGCGGTGTGGTCTCGCTGCTGGTCACCGAGCGGTGCGACGACGACGACGCCGCCGAGCACCTGGTGGCCGCGCTCGCCGCGATGAACGCCGTGACCCTCTCCGTGCACGAGGCGCGAGCAGCACCGCTCCGTCCTCTGCTGGACGTGCTGCACCGGCTCCTGCCCGACGCGTTCGCCGAGCTGCCGGTGGACCGCAGCGCCCACTACCCGGCCGGCACCGCCGTCGCCGTGCTGGCGCCGGGCGTGCTCTACCGGGACTGGGCCCCGCCGCAGGCTCTCGCCGGCCCGGCGCACGACGACGACGACCGGCTGGCGATGCTCACCCTCTACGGGCGGATCAGACAGCTCGACGTGCGACCGTCGTGAGGGCGGCGGAGCGGAGCTCCCAGTGTGCGACGACGACCGGTGGTGGAGATGGGGGGAATCGAACCCCCGTCCATCGCTGTGATTCTGCGCCTTCTACGGGTGTAGCCGATGAGAGCGTTCTGCTCGGCCCCGACCGTTACCATCGGCGCATCGGTCGACGGGCCCAGCCCGAGTGCAAGTCCCGCGTCGCCCTCAGGCGTAACGACGCAGCAAGTCCTCTAGATGACGCCAGGATCCGGGGCGAGGACGCACCCACGGGCTGACGGACTATCTACTCTGGCTTAGGCAGCGAGAGCGAAGTCGGTGCGCTTCTGTTCGGCACCTGTGTTTTCCAGGGATCGTTGACGAGATGACCCTGGATCCTCGACCCGCTTCTCGCAGTTTCGCAGGCAATGTCGAAACCGATCATCCCCGCGAGCACTCGACGGCCCGGAGGCCGCTGGAGTGGGTCGTTCGTCGCACACTGTGGAGTTACGGGTCCTAGTCTACCTCAGCTCCGCGGGCGGTCACCCGGCGGCGGCGCAGATCGAGCAGACCCAGCACGAGCGCGAGCGCGATCAGCCCGAGGGTGACGAAGTAGCCGTTGCGGAAGGCGTCGTGGTACCGGTCCAGCCCCTCCGCCATCCCCTGCTCGCTCGCCAGGGTCGCGAAGAAGACGGCGGAGGCGCAGGCGGTGCCGACCGCGGTGCCCACGCGCTGGCCGAGCTGGCCCACGGAGCCCGCCACGCCGCCCTGCGCCGGCGGGATCTCGGCGAGGGTGAGCGTCTGGTTCGGCGACACGACGAAGCCGCCTCCGGCCCCGGCGACGAGCATCGCGGCACCCATGCCGTAGGCGGCGGTCTCGGCCGGGAGGAGCTCGGCGGCGAGCAGCACGAGCGTGAAGCCGATGACCACGAGCACGATGCCGAGCACCACCAGTGCGCGGCCGTAGCGCTGCACGAGCTTGCCGCCGTACCAGGCGGTCACCGCCGAGGTCAGCGCGAACGGGATGCTCACCATGCCGGCGAACACCGGCTCGAGGCCGAGCCCCTGCTGGAGGAAGAGCGTGGTGAGGAGGAAGGTCGCCGGGATCGCGGCGAAGTAGGAGGTCGCGACCAGGATGCCGTTGCGATAGGAGCTGGTCCGGAAGATGCGGAAGTCGATGACGGGCGTCCGCCCCGACGCGGCGTAGTGCGCCTCCCAGCGCACGAAGACGGCGGCGGCGGCCGCGGCGAGCACCAGCCAGAACCAGCGGTAGGGCGAGTCCGAGGAGGAGCCCGTGGTCAGCAGGAACGGCAGCATGAACGCGAAGATCGCGACCGCCAGCAGGAGCAGGCCGACCGGGTCGAGGGACCGGTCTCCCTCGGGCCGCGAGCGCTTCTTCGGGATGAGCTTCCAGGCGAAGACCAGCGCGGCGACGCCCAGCGGGATGTTCATCCAGAACAGCAGGCGCCAGCCGTCCTGCTCGCCTCCGATCGCGATCAGGAGGCCGCCGAGGGTCGGGCCGAAGGCGGTCGACAGGCCGATGGTCGCGCCGAAGACCCCGAAGGCCCGGGCCCGCTCGGCGCCGGTGAACATCTGCTGCACCAGCCCGAGGACCTGGGGCATCTGGATTCCCGCGGCGACGCCCTGCAGGAAGCGCGCGACGACGAGCAGCTCGATCGACGGCGCGAGCGCGCAGAGCAGGCTCGTCACCGTGAACGCGGTCAGCCCGATGAGGAACAGCAGGCGGCGCGAGCGGATGTCGCCCAGCCGACCGGCCGGCACGAGCGCCAGTCCGAAGGCGAGCGCGTAGCCCGCGACGATCAGCTGCAGCTGGCTCGCGTCCGCTCCGAGCGAGCGCTCGATCGACGGCAGGCCGACGTTGACCTTCGAGAGGTCGAGGATCGTGATGGCCGCGACTCCGACGCTCACCGCGAAGGCGCGCCACCGCGTCTTCTCGTCGGCGGCGCTCAGGGCGGCGGGGGCGCTGTTCTCGGGGGAGGTCACGCGCCCCAGTCTCCCAAAGCACGGGGCGCGAAGAAGAGGCTTGCGCGGCACCCGTCGGACAGTGCCCGCCGGGGCCTACTCGCCGAGGCGGCGGCGGGTCGACATCGCACGGTCCGCCTCGCGGCGGTCCTGGCGCTCTCGGAGGACCTGGCGCTTGTCGTAGTCCTTCTTGCCCTTGGCCACGGCCAGCTCGACCTTGGCCTTGCCGTCGCTGAAGTACAGCGAGAGCGGGATCAGCGTGTACCCGCCCTCCTTCACCTTGTTGTGGATCTTGAGGATCTGCGCCTTGTGCAGCAGCAGCTTCCGCTTGCGGCGCGGCGGGTGGTTCGTCCAGGTGCCCTGCGCCCACTCGTTGATGTGGACGGCGTCGAGCCACGCCTCTCCCCCGTCGACGAAGGCGTAGCCGTCGACCAGCGAGGCGCGGCCGGCCCGGAGGGACTTCACCTCGGTGCCGGTGAGCACGAGGCCCGCCTCGTAGGTGTCCTCGATGAGGTAGTCGTGGCGCGCCTTGCGGTTGGTCGCGACGACCTTCTGTCCCTGTTCTCTGGGCACGGCTGCTCCTCGGGTCGCGAGCGGATGAAGGGGGCGGGCATCGTCGGGGCGATGCACCGGTGGGCCGCCCCGAACGGGACAGCCCACCAGTATACGTCCGGTCCGGGATCAGACCCGCAGGTACCGCGCGATCGCGACGTTCGCCGAGACGGCGGCCAGGACGATGCCGACCACGATCAGGATCGGCACGACGATCAGAGCGTCGTCGAGTCCCACGAAGGAGGTCAGCGGGATCCGGTACGCCAGGAACCCCTGCACGAAGACCTGCACGATGGCGACCACCGCGACTCCCGCGAGGATCGAGCCGACCAGCGCGGCGAAGACCCCCTCGAGGATGAACGGGGTCTGGATGAACCTGTTCGAGGCCCCCACGAGCCGCATGATGCCCAGCTCCCGTCTCCGCGAGAACGCCGAGAGGCGGATCGTGGTGGCGATGAGCAGCACGGCCGCGACGAGCATCAGGACGGCGATGCCGATGGCCGTGTAGCTCGCCGCGTTGAGGATCGAGAAGATCTGGTCGAGGTACTGCCGCTGGTCGGTGACGCTCTCGACTCCCGAGACGCTCGACAGGCTCTCCACGATGACGTCCGACTGGGTCGGGTCCTTCAGGTTGATCCAGAAGGTCTGGTTGAGCAGGTCGGGAGTGACGTACTCGGCGACCGGGTTGCCCGCGAACTGCTCCTGGAAGTTCGCGTAGGCCTGGTCGTGGTCCTCGAAGTAGGAGCGGTCGATGTACGGCGCGAGCGTGGCGCCCTCGAGCTGGCCCTGCACCGCGTCGATCTGCTCGGCGGTGGCGTCGGAGCCGCTGCAGTTCGAGCCGCCGGAGGTGGCGGTGCACATGTACACCGCGACCTGCGCCTTGTCGTACCAGAAGTTCTTCATCTGGCCGATCTGCATCTGGAGCAGGATCGCCGTGCCGACGAAGGTGAGGGAGATGAAGGTCACCAGGATCACCGAGACGACCATGGAGACGTTGCGCCGGAGGCCGCTGGCGACCTCCGACCAGATCAGTGCGAATCTCACTTGACGGGTCCTACGTTCTGCTGGTCGTCGCCGGTCTCGTCGCCCTCGCCCGCGTGGGCGCGGAGGCCGAGGCGCGCGGCGAGCGACTCCTCGGGCAGGGCGCCGGTGTCGGCGGGGAGGAAGATCGGACCGGTCTGGCTCTGCAGCTCGACGACGCGCGGGGCGGCGGCGGGCTCGGCGGCCGGCTCCGGCTCGCGCTCCGGCTCGACGGCGGCGGAGCGGCGGCCCTCGGGGACGCGGGGCTGGGCGGCGGTCTGCGAGAGGCGGGCCGGCTCGGGCGGCGGGGCCGGGGCATCCTGGCGCAGGTCGATCTCGGGGACCTCGGCGGGCGCGAGCTCGCTGTCGATGATCGCCGGGGGCGCGGGCTGCTCGGCGACCGCGTGGTCGTCGGCCGCCACGACCACGACGCCGTCGTGGACGACGGTGATGCTCTCGGTCTGGCCGTAGCCGCCCTGGCTCTCGTCGCGGACGATGCTGCCGGCCGAGAGCTCGATGACGCGGCGCTTCATCTGGTCGACGATGCCGGCCTCGTGGGTCGCCATGATCACGGTCGTGCCGCCCGCGTTGATCCGCTCGAGCAGCGCCATGATGCCGGCGCTCGTGGTCGGGTCGAGGTTGCCCGTGGGCTCGTCGGCCAGCAGGACGGCCGGCTTGTTGACGACGGCGCGGGCGATCGCGACGCGCTGCTGCTCGCCGCCGGAGAGCTCGTGGGGCAGGCGCGACGCCTTGCCCGCGAGGCCCACCATCTTGAGCGTGTCCGGGACGGCCTCCTGGATGTAGCCCTTCGACTTGCCGATCACCTGGAGGCTGAACGCGACGTTGTCGAAGACCGACTTGTTCGGCAGCAGCCGGAAGTCCTGGAACACGACGCCCATGTTGCGGCGGAAGTACGGGACCTTGCGGCTCGAGATCTTGCCGAGGTTCTGCCCGAGCACGTGGATCGACCCGGAGGAGGGGCGCTCCTCCTTGAGGATCAGGCGGAGGCAGCTCGACTTGCCGGAGCCGGAGGCGCCGACGAGGAAGACGAACTCGCCCCGGAGGATCTCGAGATCGATGGCGTTGAGGGCGGGTCTCGTGCCGCCCCGATACTGCTTGGAGACGTTGTCGAAGCGAATCATGTCGGTACGAGGGTAAGCGACGATCCCGAAGAGTCCGCCGAGGGGGCGCGCGGCGCGTCGGTGGGGACGCGCCCGCGCCGCGCTAGGAGGACTTCCGCCAGCGGATCCCGGCGGCGATGAAGCCGTCCAGGTCGCCGTCGAACACGTGCGAGGGGTTGCCGACCTCGTGGTCGGTGCGCAGGTCCTTCACCATCTGGTACGGAGCGAGGACGTAGCTGCGCATCTGGTCGCCCCAGCTCGCGGTGATGGTGCCGGCGAGCTCCTTCTTGGTGGCCGCCTCCTGCTCCTTCTGCAGCAGCAGGAGCCGCGACTGGAGCACGCGCATCGCCGCGGCGCGGTTCTGGATCTGGCTCTTCTCGTTCTGCATCGACACGACGGTGCCGGTGGGCAGGTGGGTGAGGCGCACCGCGGAGTCGGTGGTGTTCACCGACTGGCCGCCGGGGCCGGAGGAGCGGAAGACGTCCACGCGGATGTCGTTGTCCGGGATCTCGATCGCCCCGGCCTCCTCCATCAGCGGGATGACCTCGACCGCGGCGAAGGAGGTCTGGCGCTTGCCCGCGGCGCCGAAGGGGCTCATCCGCACGAGGCGGTGGGTGCCGGCCTCGACCGAGAGCGTGCCGAAGGCGTAGGGGGCGTCGATCTGGAAGGTGGCCGACTTGATGCCCGCCTCCTCCGCGTAGCTGGCGTCCATGACGGTCGCCGCGTACTTGTGCTTCTCGGCCCAGCGGAGGTACATGCGCATGAGCATCTCGGCGAAGTCGGAAGCGTCGACGCCGCCCGCTCCCGCGCGGATGGTGACCACGGCGGGGCGGTCGTCGTACTCGCCGTCGAGCAGGGTCTGCACCTCGAGCTCGCCCATGACCTTCTGGAGGGAGGAGAGCTCGGCGATCGCCTCCTGCTCGGACTCGGCGTCCTCGGCCTCGTTCGCCATCTCGACGAGCACCTCGAGGTCGTCCAGGCGCCGGTCGATCGCGGTGATCCGCGCGAGCTCGGACTGGCGGTGGCTGAGGGCGCTGGTCACCTTCTGCGCGTTGGCCGTGTCGTCCCACAGGTCGGGGGCGCCGGCCTGCTCGCTGAGCTCGGCGATCTTCGAGCGGAGGCCGTCCACGTCGATGACGGCGCGGATGTCGGCGAAGGTGGAGCGGAGAGCAGTGATCTGCTCGGTGAAGTCGTTGTCCAGCATGGTGCGTCCAGACTACCGGGGGCCGGGGGCCGCCCTCCGGCCCGGGCGTACCCTGGGGACGGTGACCAGCACCGCTCCGCGCCCCTTCCCCGTCGGGCCGCTGCTGCTGTCGACATTCCTCCCCACCCTCCTCTTCTCCATCGGCGAGGGGGCGATCATCCCCCTCCTGCCGGCCGCGGCCGGCGACCTCGGCGCGACGCTGGCCCTGGCGGGCCTCGTGGCGGGGATGATCATGATCGGCGAGCTGGCGGGCGACATCCCCAGCGGCTGGATCGTCTCCCGGATCGGCGAGCGCGGCGCGATGCTCGGAGCCTCGGCCGCGTCGATCCTCGGGCTCGTGGCGTGCCTGCTCTCGACGTCGTGGGTCGGGCTGACGATCGGCGTCTTCGTGATCGGCCTCGCGACCGCGGTCTTCGCGCTGGCGCGGCACGCGTTCATGACGTCGTTCGTCCCGATCACGCACCGCGCCCGCGCGCTCAGCGCCCTCGCCGGGGCGTTCCGCGCCGGCTGGCTGATCGGCCCGTTCCTGGCGGCCGGGGTGGTGCACCTCACCGGCTCCGTCGAGTCCGTCTTCTGGGTGCACATCGTCTGCTGCGTGGCGGCGGTCGTGGTCCTGCTGCTCGTGCCCGACCCCGCGACGGTGCTGCGGCGGGCGCAGGCCGCGGCCGACCGCGCCGCTCCGGAGGACGTGGTCGCCGCGGAGGCGTCGGCGACCGTCCCGGAGTCGCCGCAGTCGCTGCTCGGGACGCTGCGCGAGCACCGCGGGGTCCTCGCTCGGATGGGGACCGGCGCCGCCGTGATCGGGGCGCTGCGGGCGAGCCGGACGCTGATCCTCCCCCTCTGGGCGGTGAGCATCGGGCTCGCCGAGACCGACACCGCGATCATCATCGGCATCGCCGGCGCGCTCGACTTCGCCCTCTTCTACGCCGGCGGCCAGCTGATGGACCGCTTCGGCCGGGGCGCCACCGCGATCCCCTCGATGATCGGCCTCGGGCTCGGCCACCTCGCCCTCGCCGCCTCGGTGCTCGCCCTCGATCCGATGCCCTGGTTCGTCGCCGTGGCCTGCGTGCTCGCGGCCGCGAACGGCATCGGCTCCGGGATCCTGATGACCATCGGCGCCGATCTCGCGCCCCCCGCCGATCCGGCCCCGTTCCTCGGCGCGTTCCGCTTCACCGGCGACGCGGGCAACGCCGCCGCCCCGATCGTCGTGTCGGCGCTCACCGCCCTGATCTCCCTCCCCTTCGCCGCCGTCGTGATGGGGGTGCTCGGTCTGGGCGGAGCGGGGGCGCTCGCCCGCTGGATCCCGCGGTACCTCCCCCGGGCGGCCTCCCGCGGCTGAGGCGCGGGGCCCTCCTCCTACACTGGAGCCCGCACGCGGGAGTGGTGGAATGGCAGACACGCAGGATTTAGGTTCCTGTGCCGAGAGGCGTGAGGGTTCGAGTCCCTCCTTCCGCACGGGATCGGCCGGTACGCTGAGCGCGCTCGCGTGACCGCCGACCGGCCACCGGCCCTCGTCGACTGGAGATCCGTTGAATCACGCCGCCCTCGTCCCCTGGCTCGATCCGGAGACGATCCTGACCTCGTTCGGCCCCTGGGGCGTGCTCGTGGTCTGCCTCATCGTGTTCGCCGAGACCGGACTGCTGATCGGCTTCCTCTTCCCGGGCGACACGCTGCTGATCATCACGGGCCTGCTGGCGCACGAGAACGCGTCGAACGGCGGCCTCGGCGTCCCGATCTGGCTCATCTGCCTGGCCGTCGGGTTCTCGGCCTTCGTCGGCGGCGAGGTCGGCTACCTGATCGGGCACAAGGCCGGCCCGCGCATCTTCGAGCGCAAGGAGTCCGGCTTCTTCAGCATCGAGAACGTGAAGCGGACCAACGCGTTCTTCGAGCGCTTCGGCGGCCTCGCCGTGATCCTCGCGCGCTTCGTGCCGATCGTCCGCACCTTCGCGCCGATCGCGGCCGGCGTGGCTCACATGAACTACCGCAAGTACAGCCTCTACAACCTCATCGGCGCCCTGATCTGGGGCAGCGGGGTCACCCTGATCGGGTGGCTGCTCGCCTTCATCCCGCCGGTCGCCGACTTCGTCTCGCACTACATCGACGTGATCCTGATCGGCGCGGTCGTGCTCGCGCTGCTGCCGACGCTGTTCCACTTCTTCCAGCAGCAGCGCAAGGCGAAGCTCGCCGCCGACCCCGAGACCGACTCGACCGAGTCGGCCGCCTACGTGCTCGACGCCGACACCCTGGACGACAAGCACCCGAAGTCCTGACCTCCGCCTCCGCGAGACGCCACTCCGGCTCGCCGCACGCCGACAGGCGTGCACCGGAGTGGCATCCCGCGGTGGGAACCCGCCGGCTCAGAGCCGGGCGGACAGGGCGGCGAGCTCGGCGCGCAGCGCGGTGAAGGCGCGGGCGCGGTGGCTCCGGGCGTTCTTCTGCTCGGGAGCGAGCTCGGCCGCCGTGAGCGCCCCGGCCTCGGGGACGAACACCGGGTCGTAGCCGTGGCCGTTCGCACCGCGCGGGGCCGTCGCGATCGCGCCGTCCCAGCGGCCCTCGACCACCGTCTCCTGACCGCCGGGGAGCACGGAGTCCGGCACCACGAGGGCGATGGTGCAGCTGAAGTGCGCACCGCGGTGCTCCGCCTTCACGTCGTGCAGCTGGGCCAGGAGGAGCTCGAGGTTGGCCGTCGCGTCGTGCGCGCGTCCCGACCAGCGGGCCGAGAAGATGCCCGGCGCGCCGCCGAGGACGTCGACGCAGATCCCGGAGTCGTCCGCGAGCGCCACGAGGCCGGTGTGCGCCGCCGCCGCGCGCGCCTTGATCAGCGCGTTCTCGGCGAAGCTCACGCCGTCCTCGACCGGCTCGGGTCCGTCGTAGGCGCGGACGCCGACTCCGGGGAGCGCGCCGGCCAGCATGGCGCGGAACTCCTCCACCTTGCCCGCGTTGTGCGTGGCGAGGACGAGGTCCAGGCTCACGCTCCGGGCTCCGCGGCGAGCGCTTCGGCCTGGATGCGGGCGAGGTCGGAGGCACCGGCGACCGCGAGGTCGAGCAGGGCGTCGAGCTCACGGCGGTCGAACGGGGCCCCCTCGGCGGTGCCCTGCACCTCGACGAACAGGCCTCGTCCGGTGACGACGACGTTCATGTCGGTCTCGGCGCGCACGTCCTCGACGTAGGCCAGGTCGAGCATCGGCACGCCGTCGATGATGCCGACGGACACCGCCGAGAGGCTGTCGATCAGCGGCTGCGCCTTCTGCCCCACGTACTTCTTGCCGCGCGCCCACTCGATCGCGTCGGCCATCGCCACGTAGGCGCCGGTGATCGCCGCGGTGCGGGTGCCGCCGTCGGCCTGGAGGACGTCGCAGTCGATCACGAGGGTGTTCTCGCCGAGCGCCTTCGTGTCGACCACCGCGCGGAGGCTCCGGCCGATCAGCCGCGAGATCTCGTGCGTGCGCCCGCCGACCTTCCCCTTGACCGACTCGCGGTCCATGCGGGAGTTGGTGGAGCGGGGCAGCATCGCGTACTCGGCGGTGACCCAGCCCTTGCCCTTGCCCTGCAGCCAGCGCGGCACGCCGTTCGTGAAGGAGGCGGTGCAGAGCACCCTGGTGTTCCCGAACGAGACGAGCGCGGAGCCCTCCGCCTGGGTGCTCCAGCCGCGCTCGATCGTCACGGTGCGCAGCTCGTCGGGCGCCCGCCCGTCCTTGCGCGCGGCCTTCGATGCGGTGCTGTCGGTCACTCGGGTCTCCCTCGATCGTGCGGGAGCGCGGCCCGGTCGAGCTCGCGCAGGTTGATGGTGCCGGTCTCGACGAGGTCGACGCTCGAGACCTCCGGACCGAGGAAGCGGCGGGCGAGGCGGACGAAGTCGCTCGAGCCCGTCTCCTCCCACCGGTAGGTCGGAGGCGCGGCGGAGGTGCGCTGCAGGCCGTGCGCCACGAGGGTCCGGTAGACGTCGAGCGCGGTCTCCTCGGCGCTCGAGACGAGGCGGACGTCCGGCCCCATCACGTACGCGATGGCACCGCGCAGCAGCGGGTAGTGGGTGCAGCCGAGGACGAGCGTGTCGACCCCCGCGGCCTTGAGCGGCGCGAGGTACTCCTCCGCCACCGCGAGCAGCTCGTCGCTCCAGGTGACGCCCGCCTCGACGAACTCGACGAAGCGCGGGCAGGCGGCGGTGAACAGCTGCAGGTCGGGCGCGGCGACGAAGGCGTCGTCGTAGGCGCGGGAGCGGATCGTCCCGACCGTGCCGATCACCCCGACGCGGCGGTTGCGGGTGTCGCGGACAGCGCTGCGGACGGCGGGCTGGATGACCTCGATCACCGGGATGCCGCGGCCGAGCGTGTAGCGCTCGCGGGCGTCGCGCATCATCGCGGCCGAGGCGGTGTTGCAGGCGATGACGAGCAGCTTGGCGCCCTGGTCGACCAGGGTGTCGAGGGTGTCGAGGGCGTAGGCGCGGACGTCGGCGAGCGGCTTGGGCCCGTAGGGCGAGTGCGCGGTGTCGCCGAGGTAGACGATCGACTCGTTCTGCAGCTGGTCGATCACGGAGCGGGCGACGGTGAGCCCGCCGACTCCGGAGTCGAAGATGCCCAGCGGTGCGTCCGTCACAGAGGAACAGCCTACCCGCGCCCTGCGGCCCGGTCCCGGCCGCACGCCGTTCCCGGGCCCGGCGGCGTGCGCAAGCCCCGGCACCCGCGCCTGGGCCGCGCGGGGGCGGCCGTGGAACACTGAGCGGATGGACTCCACGGCCTTCCTCACCGACCGGTACGAGCTCACGATGGTCGAGGGCGCCCTCGGCAGCGGCACCGCCGACCGCCGCTGCATGTTCGAGGTGTTCGCCCGGAGCCTCCCGCCCGGACGCCGCTACGGCGTGCTCGCGGGCACCGGCCGGCTCCTCGAGCTGATCTCGCGCTTCCGCTTCGGCGACGACGAGCTGTCCTGGCTCCGCGAGAACCGCGTCGTCGACTCCCGCACGCTGGACTGGCTCGCCGACTACCGCTTCCGGGGCGACGTCTGGGGCTACCGCGAGGGCGAGGTCTACCTCCCGGGCTCCCCCGTGCTCATCGTCGAGGCGCCCTTCGCCGACGGCGTGCTGCTGGAGACCCTGGTGCTCAGCGTCCTCAACCACGACAGCGCCGTGGCGAGCGCCGCCGCGCGGATGGTCTCGGCCGCCGACGGGCGACCGCTGGCCGAGATGGGCTCGCGCCGCGCCGGCGAGCGGTCCGCCGTCGCCGCGGCTCGCGCCGCCTACATCGCCGGATTCGGCGCCTCCTCGAACCTGGAGGCGGGCCGCAGCTTCGGCGTGCCCACGATGGGCACCTCCGCGCACTCCTTCACTCTCCTCCACGACTCGGAGGAGGAGGCGTTCCGCGCGCAGGTCGCCGCGCTCGGCCCCGGCACGACCCTCCTGGTGGACACCTACGACGTGACAGCCGCCGTCGACCTGGCGGTCCGCGTCGCCGGCACCGGCCTCGGCGCTGTGCGCATCGACTCCGGCGACCTCCCCCAGCAGGTGGCCGCCGTCCGGCAGCAGCTGGACGCGCTCGGCGCGACCGGCACGCGCATCACGGTCACCAACGACCTCGACGAGTACGGGATCGCCGCGCTCGCGGCCTCACCGGTCGACTCCTACGGCGTCGGCACCTCGGTGGCGACGGGCTCGGGCCACCCGACGGCGGGCATGGTCTACAAGCTGGTCGCGCACGAGGACGACGCGGGCGAGTGGGTCGCGGTGGCGAAGAAGTCGGTCTCGAAGGCGTCGATCGGCGGGCGGAAGGCCGCCGGCCGTCTGCTCTCGGACGACGGGGTCGCCGAGGCCGAGGTCGTGCACGTGGGCGCCGGCCCCGAGGGCGCCGTCGGCGAGGGCGAGCGGGCGCTGCTCGTCCCCCTGATCGAGGACGGGACGATCCGTCCCGAGCACCTCGGCATCGAGGGAGTGGCGGCAGCCCGCGCGCACCACGCCAACGCGGTCCTCGAGCTGCCGATCGACGCGCTCCGGCTCGGCCGCGGCGAGCCCGTCATCCCGACCCGCTACGAGTGAGCGGGGCGGGAGCTCACTTCATCTTCGCGTAGATCTCCTTGCAGGCCGGGCACACCGGGAACTTCTCCGGGTCGCGGCCCGGGAGCCACTTCTTGCCGCAGAGCGCGCGGACCGGCTTGCCGGTGATGGCGCTCTCGAGGATCTTGTCCTTCGGCACGTAGTGGGAGAAGCGCTCGTGGTCGCCCGGCTCGATGGACTCCTGGTTGAGGAGCTCCTCGAGCTCGCGGTCGAGCGTGGCGGTTCCTCCGCCTCCCTCGAGGGGGTCGGTGCTGCTGTTCTGGACGCGCGGAATCATGCCGACGATCCTACGCGCGGAGCCCGTGCCCGAGGCCGTGCGCTCCGGATCGGGCGGCGCTAGTAGCGGCTGGTGAACGCGACCAGCTCGGTCGCGCGGCGCTCGAACAGCCTGCCGCCGAGGAGCACGCCGAGGGCGAAGACGACCACGGCGCTGCCGAAGCCGACGAGCACGGCGTCGCCCGCCGCTTCCGGGTCGACGAACAGGGCCCTGACGCCGAGCACCACGGCTGGAGCCGAGAGGAGCAGCCCCAGGCCGAACGCCAGGGACTGCGGACCGGCGCCGCTGGCTCCGGGGGCCTGGGGCTGCGTGAACGCGCTGTCGCCCGGGCGCGGAGCCGGATAGGCGAGCCGTGCCGAGACGGCGCTGGCGACGCCGGCGGGGACGAGCAGGAGGCAGGTGTTCACCGCGAGCACGACGGGCAGCGCATCGGGGAGCCCCGAGGTCGCGCTGCTGATCAGCGAGCCGAGCACGACGACCGGCACGCCGAGCAGGAGGGTCGGGAAGGCGCGGCCGAGCCGGTCCGACCAGCCGCGGACGCCCGCGGCCACGTGGAGCCAGAACGCCGAGCCGTCGTAGGCGACGTCGTTGTGGAGGAACCAGCCGAGGAACAGCGCGATCAGCGGGACCGGGAGAAGCGAGAGCAGTGGGAAGGGGACGCCGACGACCGCGAGCAGCAGCAGGGCCGCGACCGGCAGCACCGGCACGGCGACGAGCGACGCCTGGTAGCGCGGATCCCGGAGCCAGTAGGTGATGCTGCGCGCCGCGATCGCGCCGGTCCGGGTCGAGCCGAGGACGTCGAACCAGCCCAGCCGGAGGCCGCGCGGCGGCCGGTGCGTGCGCTCGGGCCGCTCCGTCAGCAGGCGGACGACGAGCCACCAGAGCGCGCCCGCCGCGACGAGCGTCGCCAGGGCCAGCAGGAGCGGGCCGAGCGCGTCGCCGGTCCGGGCGGCCGGGGCGATCATCCACGCCGCGCCGAACGGAGTGGCCCCCATCGCCGCGCCCCAGCGCTCGAGCACCGGGGTGTCCCCCGTGTCGACCAGCGCGGCGGCGCCGAGGGCTGCGGGACCGCCCAGCATCAGCACCAGGCCGAGGACGGCCAGCAGCTCGCGGGCGGTCCGGGAGGGGACGAGTGCGGCGGAGGCGGCGAGGCCGATCCGCGCGAACAGCGAGGCCGTCGCCACCGCGAGGAGCGGGCCGACCACGGCGAAGGCGCCTGCGCCCGGGACGAGCGGCGCGCTCGCGAGCCCGACCACCAGCAGGGCGAGCGTGGGGACCGAGACGAGGCCGGCCAGGGCGAGCGCCCCGGCGAGGCGGAGCGGCGGAAGGCCGAAGAGGCGGAACGCGCGCGGATCCATCGGGTCGAGCGGGCCGAGCAGGAAGGGCAGCACCAGGAAGCCGACGGAGACGAGTCCGCCGGCGGTCACGAGAGCGCCCGCCGCCGCGTCCGAGGAGCGCAGAGCGCCGATCGCCCCGATCAGCAGGGCCGTCACCGCGACGACCACGAGCACGCCCAGGACGGCGCCGGCCGAGCGCGCGGGCCCGGAGCGGAACGCGCCCAGGAGGACGTCGATCCTCAGCCGGAGAAGTCGTGCAGCCACTGCAGCCCCTCGGCGATCTGCTTGCCGCCCGCGAGCTCGAGGAAGCGCTCCTCCAGCGTCGCGGTGCCGGCGACCTCCGCGACCGTCCCGGAGGCGAGCACGCGCCCGCCGACGATCACGGCCACGTCGTCGCAGACGCGCTCGATGAAGTCGAGCCCGTGGCTGGAGAGGACGACGGTGCCGCCGCCCTCGACGAAGCGGCGCAGCACGGTGATCACGGCGGCCGAGGAGACCGGGTCCACCGACTCGAACGGCTCGTCGAGGACCAGCACGCGCGGGGCGTGGATCATCGCCGCCGCGAGGGCGACCTTCTTCGCCATCCCCGCGGAGTAGTCCGAGATCAGGCGCTCCAGCGCGTCGGAGAGGCCGAGCGCCTCGGCCAGCTCGACCGTGCGCTGCTTCGCCGTGGCGAGGTCGATGCCGCGCAGCGCGGCGGAGTAGGCGAGGAACTGGGCGCCGGTGAGCCGGTCGAACAGCCGGAGGCGGTCGGGCAGGACCCCGATCAGCGGCTTCGCGGCCGACGGGTCCTTCCAGACGTCGACGCCGTGCACGAGGACGCGGCCGGTGTCGGGTCGAAGAAGGCCCGTCATCATCGAGAGCGTGGTGGTCTTGCCCGCGCCGTTCGGGCCGATGATCCCGTAGAAGGTCCCCGCGCGGACGGCCAGGTCGATGCGGTCGACCGCCACCGTCCTCCCGAAGGTCCGGGTCAGCTGGTGCAGCTCGAAGACGACGGGCGAGGCGCCGTCCGGATCCGCGGCACCCTCAGCGGGCTCGGCGTTCGTCACGGACGTCATCCGGCTACGGTACCAACTCGCCCGCGGGCCCCCGGCGCCCGCGCCGACACCCGGCGACACGGCGAGAGGTCAACCACCCTGGCCCCGGGGGGCGTGAACTGTACACTAGGTCTCTACCCGAGGAGTCGATCAGATCGAGACGCAGCGGTTAATTCGAGGAGAACACACGATGATGCACACAGGTTCGACGAGCAGCAGCCCCGCCACCGTCGTCATCCTCGCCGCAGGGATGGGCAGCCGGCTCGGCCGCTCCCTCCCCAAGCCGCTCACGCCGCTCAGCGACGGGCGCACGATCATGCAGCAGCAGTTCGACAACATCCACCACGCCTTCGGCACGAAGGTCCCGGTGAGCATCGTCGTCGGCTACAAGCTCGAGCACATCATCGAGGCCTTCCCCTCGGCGACGTTCGTCTACAACGAGCAGTACGACCAGACCAACACCTCCAAGAGCCTCCTCCGCGCGCTGCAGGCGAGCGGGCAGGGCGGCGTGCTCTGGATGAACGGCGACGTCGTCTTCGACCCGCGCATCCTCGACCGCGCGGCCGCGCTGATCGCGAAGGACGTCTCCTTCGTCACCGTCAACACCTCGAAGGTGTCGGACGAGGAGGTCAAGTACACGACGAGCGCCGAGGGCTTCATCCAGGAGCTCTCCAAGACGGTGCGCGGCGGCCTCGGCGAGGCGGTCGGGATCAACTATGTGTCCGCCTCCGACAAGGCCGCGCTGGTGCGCCAGCTCGGCCGGGTCGACGCCCAGGACTACTTCGAGCGTGGCATAGAGTTGGCGATCGAGCAGGACCGCCTGCTCGTCGAGCCGATGGACATCTCCGACCTCTACGCCGTCGAGGTGGACTTCGCCGAGGACCTCGAGCGCGCGAACCTCTTCGTCTGACGCTCCCGGCTCCTCCCCCGGCTCGAGCGGAGCCGACGGGAGGAGTCGCGCAGTGAGCACGGCCGACACCCTCGCGACCGAGACGGCCCTGCGCCACCGGCGCTCCCGGGCCTGGCGCTACCGCCACTCCCTCTGGCTGCTCACCAGGCGCGACCTCACCGTCCGGTACGCCACGAGCGCGCTCGGCTACGTCTGGTCGGTGCTCGACCCGCTCGTCATGTCGGGCATCTACTTCTTCGTCTTCACCGTCGTCTTCCGGCGGACCGTGGGCGAGGACCCGTACATCGTCTTCCTGCTCGCGGGCCTGCTGCCGTGGATGTGGTTCAACCAGGCGACCTCCGACGCGACCCGCGCGTTCCTCCGCGAGGCGAAGCTGGTGCGGTCGACGTCGATCCCGCGGACCATCTGGGTCGGGCGGATCGTGCTCTCGAAGGGCATCGAGTTCGTGGCGAGCCTGCCGGTGCTGGTGCTCTTCGCCGTGATCGCCGGCGCGCACCTGACCTGGGCGGCGCTGCTGTTCCCCGTGGCGATCCTGCTGCAGGCGGTGCTCACGCTCGGCGTGGGTCTGCTGGTAGCCCCGCTCGTGGTGTTCTTCCGCGATCTGGAGCGGGCCGTGAAGCTCGTGCTCCGGTTCCTCTTCTACGCGTCGCCGATCATCTACTCCACGGCCAACCTGCCGGAGCAGATCCGGCCGCTCGCGGCGCTCAACCCGCTCAGCGGGATCTTCGCCCTCTACCGCTCCGCGTTCTTCGAGAGCGAGCTCGACGTCCCGCTCATCCTCGCCTCCGCGGGCATCTCGGTGCTCGTGCTGGTGCTGGGCCTCGTCGTCTTCCGCCGCTCCGAGCGCGCGGTGCTGAAGGAGCTGTGATGACCGACGCCCCCGTGGTCATCGAGTGCCGCGGCCTCGGTATCCGCTTCCGCCGCAACCGGCGGGGCCGCCGCTCCTTCAAGGACCTCTTCGCCGGCCGCTCCCGCCGCTCGCGGCCCGGCGAGTTCTGGGCGATCCGCGGGCTCGACGTGCAGGTGCGGGCGGGCGAGGCCATCGGTGTCGTCGGCCGGAACGGTCAGGGCAAGTCGACGCTGCTCAAGCTCGTCGCCGGCGTGGTGCTGCCGGACGAGGGCGCGGTGGAGGTGCGCGGGGGCGTCGCTCCGCTCATCGAGATCACCGGCGGCTTCGTGGCCGACCTGAGCGTCCGCGAGAACGTCTACCTGACCGCGGGTCTCCACGGGATGTCCAAGCGCGAGGTCGACGCGCGCTTCGACTCGATCATCGAGTTCGCCGAGATCGGCGACTTCCTCGACACCCCCTACAAGCACCTCTCGAGCGGGATGAAGGTGCGCATCGCCTTCTCCGTCGTGTCGCGGCTCGAGGAGCCGATCATCCTGGTGGACGAGGTGCTCGCGGTCGGCGACAGGGCGTTCCGCGAGAAGTGCTACGCGCGGATCGAGGAGCTGCTCGCCTCCGGCCGCACCCTCTTCTTCGTCTCGCACAACGAGCGCGACCTCCGCCGCTTCTGCACGCGCGGCCTCTACCTGGACAAGGGCCGCCTGGTGCTGGACGCGCCGATCGAGGAGGTGCTCGCGCGTTACGCTGAGGACTACGCGCCGACACCGCGGAGCAGCACGGCGCCGGCCGAGGGCCCGCCCGTCCAGGGCACCGTCTCCGACGACTGACCCCTCCCGCACGCGGCGCCCGAGGACGCAGGAGTGCACGACATGGCCCAGAAGGACCGCAAGCGCGAGCGCGCCGTGGAGAGGGCCGGCGAGGTGGAGCAGGCCGACGGCTCCGAGAACGCGCAGCTGGCGAAGCTGCTCGACCGGCTCCTCGCGGTGCAGCGCCCGGCCGTGCTGGCGAACATCCGCCTGCTGCGGCGCCGGCGTCCCGGGGCGACTCCGGAGCAGATCATCACGTCGCTCGAGCGGCAGTACCTCTCGAGCGTGGCCGCGGGAGGCGCGGCGATCGGGGCGACCGCCGTCGTCCCCGGCATCGGCACGGCCGCCTCGGTGGCTCTCTCCGGCGCGGGAGCCGCAGGGTTCCTGGAGGCGAGCGCGCTCTTCGCGCAGTCGGTGACGGAGGTGCACGGGATCCCGCTCGAGGACCCGGACCGCGCGCGGGCCCTCGTGCTCACGCTGATGATGGGCTCCTCCGGCAGCGAGATGGTGCGCCAGGTGGCCGGGCAGGCCGTCGGCGGGGGCAGCGGCCTCAACCAGTACTGGGGCTCCGTGGTCACGAAGGGCCTGCCGTCCTTCCTCGTGGGCGAGCTGGCGGACCGCGCGAAGAAGTCCTTCGCCAAGCACTTCCTCGCCCAACAGGGCGCGGGCCTGGTCGGCCGGGCGATGCCGTTCGGGATCGGAGCGGCACTGGGCGGCGTCGGCAACGCGATGCTCGGCCGCAAGGTGATCCAGAGCGCGCGCGACGCGTTCGGGCCGGCACCGCAGGCGTTCGGCAACACCCTCGTGCTCGAGCCGACCCGTGCCGAGCGGAAGGCGCTGGCCGCCGCGCCGGCCGAGCCGCTGGCGCTGTTCGTCCGCGACTACGGCGGAACGGGCGAGCGGACGGCGCTCCTCCTTCACGGCCTCGGCTCCGACTCCCGGATCTGGTACGCCCTGGTCCCGACGCTGCACGAGCACGGCTACCGCGTGGTGGCCCCCGATCTCGCCGGTCACGGCGGCTCGCCGGCGTCGCCCGTGTACTCGCCGGAGCACTGGGCGTCGGACGTCCGCGCCTCGGTGCTGCAGACCCCCGATCTCGTCATCGGCCACGGCCTCGGCGCCGTCGTCGCCACCCGGCTCGCCCCCGAGTACGGCGCCGCCCGGCTCGTCCTGCTCGACCCCGCGTTCTCGGACGCCCGAGGACTGACGAGCGCGCTCCACCGCGGCGGCTCGGTCGCGCACGTCGAGAAGGGCGACGCAGACTCCCTCCGCCACCGCCACCCGATCTGGACGGACGAGCAGATCGAGCTCGACGTGTCGGCCCACGCGCTCTGGGAGCAGGACTCCGCCGGCGGGCTGACGGCACGGGGTGCGGCCGAGGCCCCCGAGACGTTCCCCGTGCCGACGCTCGCCGTGATGCCGGAGGACCCGCTGGGCCACGGCTCGCTGGGCGGCGTCCTCGCCGGCCGCGGCGTCGAGGTGCGGACCGTGCCGGGGGGCGGGGCCTCGATCCTCCGCGAGGACCGCGCGGCGCTGATCGCGGCGCTGGAGGACCGGATCTAGCTCAGGATCTGCTCCAGCTCAGGGCCTGCTCCGCGCGCGATGGTCCGGAGCCGTCGGGGGCGTTCGGTCAGCGTTCCCGAGGCCGGCGCCCGGGCCCGACGAGCGGCATCCCGAGCACGGTGCGGAGGAGTCCGCCGCCGTCGCGGTCCTCGGCGATCACGCGGAGGCCGGTCTTCTCGGCGACGCGCCTCGAGGCGGCGTTGTCCGGGTGCACGAGCGCCACGAGTCGTCCCGCGAGGCGGTGGGCGAGCGCGAGGTCGCGGCAGGCCGCAGCTGCCTCAGTGGCGTAGCCGCGGCCGTGCAGACCGGCCCGCACGTGGTAGCCGACCTCGAGCTCGATCCCGCCGTCGACGCGCTGCCAGGTCAACCCGCAGTCGCCGACGAACTCGCCGTCGAGGGTCTCGACGATCCACAGCCCGAAGCCGTGCTCGCGGTAGTTGCGCCGGTTCCACTCGATCCAGGCGGCTGCCTGCTCGCGGTCCTTCGGCGCGGGGTAGTACCGCATCACGACCGGGTCGCCGAGCAGATCCGCCATGTCGGGGAGGTCCTCGGCGGTCATCTCGCGGAAGCGCAGCCGGGCGGTGGCGGCGGGGATCATCGGGTCGGGCTGCTCGGCCTGCGACTGCGGAGACGGCGACCGCGACCGTCGTCGAGCGCTCGATCCATCCGGCCGCCGCCCCCGGCCCTACTTCTCCGCCTTGGCGGCGGCCTTCGCGGCCTGCTTGGTGGCGCGGACCTTCGTCAGCGACTCCGGAGAGACGATGTCGGCGACCGAGCGGAAGGCGCCCTCCTCTCCGTAGGCGCCCGCGGCCGAGCGCCAGCCCTCCCCCGGGAATCCGCGCTGCTTGCCGAGCAGGGCGAGGAAGATCCGCGCCTTCTGCTCGCCGAAGCCGGGCAGCGCCTTCAGACGCGCGAGGACCGTGCGGCCGTCGGGCTCGTCCCGCGTCCAGACGGCCGCGGCGTCGCCGTCCCAGTCGTCGACCAGAGCGCGGCAGAGGACCTGCACGCGCCCCGCCATGCTCGCCGGGTAGCGGTGGATCGCGGGCGGAGTCCGGCAGAGCTCCGAGAACGCGTCCTCGTCGAAGCCCGCGATCGACGCGGCGTCGAACGAGGCGCCCTCCGCCTCGAGGCGCTCCTCGATCTTGCGGGGCCCGGAGAAGGCCGTCTCCATCGCGACCTGCTGGTCGAGGAGCATCCCGATCAGCAGCGCCAGCGGGTCGCAGCTGAGCAGCGCGTCGGCGTCGGGATCGTCGGTGATGTGCAGGGCGGAGTCGCGGGTCATCCTCCAGGGATACCACGGACGGCCCCGGCGGCGAGCGCGCGGACGGTCCGGTCGACGAGGTCCAGCGCCGCAGCGAGCTCGAGGTCGCCGACATGGCCGTAGCCGAGGACCAGCGCCTCGGTCGCGGCCCGTCCCGACAGGGCGTACTCGTGCAGAGTGGCGACGAGCAGTCCCTCCCGGAGCAGCGCGGCCGCGACGGCGTGCGCGTCCAGAGGCGCGGGCAGGGAGAGGACGACGTGCAGACCCCCGTCGAGTCCGCTCGCGCGCCCCCACGGCACCGACTCCCCGAATGCGTGGACCAGCTCACGGCGGTGGGCGTAGCGCCGTCTCGAGCGCGTGAGATGCCTCCGGAACGCCCCGCTCGCCATGAACTGCGCGAGCGCCGCCTGCGTCGGACCCGAGGCGGAGGCGTCCTTCTCGTCGTCGAGGCCCGCCAGCGCCGCGCGCAGCCAGGACGCCCGCGGAACGGCCAGGTAGGCGATGCGGAGCCACGGCGAGACGGTCTTCGAGAACGACCCGACATGGGCGACTCCGCCGCCGGAGTCGAGCGAGGCGAGCGCGGGCAGCGGGGCGCCGACGTAGCGGAACTCGCTGTCGTAGTCGTCCTCCACCACGAGCAGGGGGCCGGCCGACGCGCGGCGCACCAGCTCCAGGCGCTCGGCGAGGGCGAGCCTGCCGCCGGTCGGGTACTGGTGCGACGGAGTCACGACGACCACGTCCGCGCCGGAGCTCGCGAGAGCGTCGAGGTCGATGCCGTCGCCGCGCACCGGGACGCCGACGACCTCGTGCCCGTCGGCGCGCAGGCGGCGCCGGACGGCCGGGTAGCCGGGGTCCTCGACGGCGACGCGCACCTCGCGTCCGAGCGAGGCCGAGGCGGCGCGGGCCAGGAGCGCGACGGCGCCCGCGGTGCCGCTGGTCACCACCACGTCCGACGCCTGCACGTCGACGCCGCGGGACCGGCGCAGCTGCTCGGCGATCTGCTCCCGCAGGGCCGGGTCCCCGGAACCCCGAGGAGGCGCCGAGGGCGGCGAGGCGAGCGCCAGGCGCCAGGCGGCCCGCCACTCCGGGGTGTCGAGGGCGCGGGTGTCCGGCCGGCCCGGCCTCAGGTCCGCCGCGGCGGGCGGGACGACGGTCTCCCGGGACTCCGGCCGCGGCTCCTGCGGCGCCGGCGCCAGCAGTCCGTCGGAGGCGACCGTCACCGCTGCGCGCGGGTGGGCGACGAGGTAGCCCTCCCCCACCAGCTGATCCACCGCGGCGACGACGGAGCCCCGCGAGACGCCGAGCCGCTCGGCGAGCACGCGGCTCGACGGGATCGGATCGCCCGCCCGGTAGCGCCCGTCCAGCACCGCCTGGCGCAGCGCCTCGGCGAGCCCGGCGCGGACCGAGCCGCGCGGCGACGGCCCGAGGAGGAGCGGGATCTCCAGATCGCCCGACGCCATCGACCGCTCCGCTCTGGACCACTCCGATCGCGGCCCAGTGGCATCCTGGCAGATCCAGTCGGCGCGGGACGATTCCGACATGGACAGCCTCCCCGTCACCGACCGCACCCGCGTCTCCCGTCTCCGCGACCGCCAGCGCACCGATCCCGCCGAGCTGCACGCCCTGCTCGACGAGGCGCTCGTCGCCCACGTCGCCGTCGTGCGGGACGGCGCCGCGATCGTGCTGCCGATCCTCTTCGCCCGCGACGGCGACTCCCTCCTGCTGCACGGGTCGAGCGGCGGAGGACTGCTGCGGGAGGCGGCGCGGCACTCGCTCCTCACCGCTTCCGTCACGCTGGTCGACGGACTGGTCGTCGCCCGCTCCACCTTCGACAGCTCGATGAACTACCGCTCGGCGATGGTGATCGGCCGGGCCGAGGCGCTGGAGGGCGAGGAGAAGGCGCGGGCCCTCGATCTGCTGGTGGCACGCCTCCTGCCGGGGCGCGACGAGGAGGTGCGAGCGAGCACCGCCCGCGAGATCGCGGCCACGCTGGTGCTGCGCCTCCCCCTGGCCGAGGCGAGCCTGAAGGTGCGCGCGCGCGGAGCGGGCGACGAGCCGGAGGCCGGGGTCTGGGCGGGCGTCGTGCCCCTGGTCACCCGCACGCTCGCGCCGGTGCCGGCGGAGGAGGGCGTCGCGGTCCCGGAGTCGGTCCGCCGCTTCAGCGCCGCGGTCGACGGCGCGGTGCCGCCCTGGCGCTGAGCGGACCGGCCGTCGCGGTGCGGTCCGCTACTTGGCGTCCTGACGGGGGAAGACGACCTTCTGCACGACGATGATCACCGAGGCCGCGACCGGGATCGCGACCAGGGCGCCGAGCACGCCCGCGATGGTGCCGCCCGCGACCGCCGCGATCACGACGACCGCACCGGGGACCGAGACGGCCTTGTTCATGATGCGGGGGCTGAGGAGGTACGCCTCGACCTGCATGTAGACGAGGTAGTAGATCGCGGCGACCAGCGCGGTCAGCGGCGAGGCCAGGAGGCAGGCGAGCGAGATGATCACGGCACCCGAGAGAGTGCCGACCAGCGGGATCAGGGAGCC
>NZ_PSVU01000047.1:0-29007 GCF_002932515.1 Rathayibacter sp. AY1D5 | reverse complement strand
GGTCCAGTACCTGTCCCCGGAGCAGGCGAGCGGCCAGCCCGCCTCCCCCGCCACCGACATCTACTCGCTGGGCATCGTCGCGTACGAGTGCCTGGCCGGTCGCCGTCAGCGGGACCTGGTCGGCGATGCGCGCGATGCCGAAGTCGGTGATCTTGACGCGGCCGTCCGGCGTGATGAGCAGGTTGCCCGGCTTCACGTCGCGGTGCACGAGGCCCGCGGCGTGCGCGGCGTGCAGGGCGAGCGCGGTCTGCGCGATGATGTCGAGGACCTTGTCGGTCGAGAGGACGCGCTCGCGCTCGAGGACGGTCGAGAGCGCCTCGCCGGGGACGAGCTCCATGACCAGGTAGGCGGAGCCGTCCTCCTCGCCGTAGTCGTAGACGTTGGCGATGCCCTCGTGGTTGACCAGCGCCGCGTGGCGGGCCTCGGCGCGGAAGCGCTCGAGGAAGCCGGGGTCGCCGAGGTACTCGTCCTTCAGGATCTTGATCGCGATGGTGCGGCCGATGACGAGATCGGTCGCCTGCCACACCTCTCCCATGCCGCCGATGGCGATCCGGGACTGCAGCTCGTAGCGTCCCCCGAAGGTGAGGCCTGTCGTGGGTCTCATTTGTTCAGCACCGCCTCTAGTACCTGTTGTCCGATGGGTGCGGCGATCAGGTTGCCGTACCCGGTCTGGCCGAGCCCTCCACCGTTCTCCACGAGCACGGTGATGGCGTACTGCGGGTCGTCCGCAGGCGCGAAGCCGGTGAACCAGAGGGTGTACGGGTCGTCCCCGCCGTTCTCGGCGGTACCGGTCTTACCGGCCACAGTGACGCCCCCTATTGTTGCATTCGTCGCCGCGCCGCCCTGGACGCTGGCGACCATCATCGCCTTGACGGCGTCCGCGGTCTGCGTGCTCACCGCCCGGCCGAGCGACTTCTCCTGGAACTGCTGCAGCACGCTGAGGTCCTGCGAGCGGATCGAGTCGACCAGGTTCGGCTGCATCACCTCGCCGCCGTTCGCGATCGCCGCGGAGACCATGGCGATCTGCAGCGGCGTCGCGCGCACCTCGTACTGCCCGAAGGCGGTGAGGGCCGTCTGGGCGTCGTCCGTCTTCGTCGGGTAGGTGCTCGCCTCGACCGACATCGGGATCTCGAGCTCGGTGTCGAAGCCGAACTTCTCGGCCTGGGAGCGGATCGCGTCCGCTCCCAGCTGCACGCCCATCTCGGCCATCGGGACGTTGCAGGAGAGCGAGACGGCGGTGGCCAGCGTGACCGTCTCTCCGGAGCCGCAGAGACCGCCTCCGGAGTTGATCACCTGCGACGAGGAGCCGGGCAGCGTGTACGACTCGACGTTGGGGAAGCTCGAGTCGGCCGTGAAGCGGCCGGACTCGAGGGCGGCCGAGGCCACGACGAGCTTGAAGACGGAGCCGGGCGGGTTGAGCGAGCCGCCGATCGCCCGGTTCACGAGGGGCTCGGAGGAGTCGTCGTTCAGCGCCCGGTAGGCGGCGAGGACGTCGTCGGTGTCGTGGGAGGCCAGCGCGGTGGGATCGAAGGTGGGCTTCGAGACCATCGCGAGGATGCGTCCGGTCGCCGGCTCCGTCACGACGACGGCCCCCGTGTAGTCGCCGAGCGCGTCGAAGGCGGCCTGCTGGGCGACCGGGTCGATCGAGAGCTCGACCGACGCTCCCTTCGGGTCCTGGCCCGTGACGAGGTTGTTGATCTCGTCGAAGAACTGCGAGTTCGAGGTGCCCGAGAGGTAGTCGTTGAGCGTGCGCTCGATGCCGGTGGTGCCCTGGTTCAGAGTGAAGTAGCCGGTCACGGCGGAGTAGAGCGGGCCGTTCGCGTACTGCCGCTGGAACTTGTAGAGGTCGTCCGACGGCGTCGAGGAGGCGATCGGCTGACCGCCGGCGAGGATCGCACCGCGCTCGGTCGAGAAGCTCTCGTAGAGGGTCCGCGTGTTGCGGCCGTCCTCGTCGAGGGAGTCGGCCTGGATCACCTGGATGGTGGTGGTGGAGAGGAAGAGGGCCACGAACATCGTCAGCACGACGAGGCTCACCCGTTTGAGTTCTCGGTTCATCGACGGATCACACCACCAGACGAGGCTGACTGCGGACTGTGTCGGACAGGCGCAGCAGCACCGCCACGATCATCCAGTTCGCCACGAGGGAGGAGCCGCCGGCGGCGAGGAACGGCGTGGTCAGGCCGGTCAGCGGGATGACGCGGGTGACGCCTCCGATGACGATGAAGCACTGCAGGGCGATCACGAACGAGAGGCCGACTCCCAGGAGGCGCCCGAAGTCGTCCTGCCCGGCGAAGCCGATGCGGAACCCGCGCGAGACCAGCAGGAGGTAGAGGCCGAAGATCGCGAAGAGCCCGGCGAGGCCCAGCTCCTCGCCGAGGCTGGCGATGATGTAGTCGGACTGCGGGACCGGCGTGAGATCCGGCATCCCCTGGCCGAGGCCCGTGCCGAGCAGCCCGCCGTGCGCGAGGCCGAAGAGGCCCTGAACGAGCTGGTAGCTGCCGCCCGGATCCGCCCCGTAGCGCTCGGCGCTGAAGGGCTCGAGCCAGTTGGCGAAGCGGTTGCCCACGTAGTCGAGCGTCTGGCTCGCCAGCAGCGCGCCGCCGAGGAACAGGCCGACGCCGATGAGGACCCAGCTGGTGCGGCCGGTCGCGACGTAGAGCATGACCAGGAACAGGCCGAAGTAGAGCAGAGCCGTCCCCAGGTCGCGCTGGAAGACGATGACGCCCATCGTGACCGCCCAGACCACCAGGATCGGGCCGAGGTCGCGCAGGCGCGGGAAGCGCATCCCGAGGACGGTGCGGCCCACCATCGAGAGGGAGTCGCGGTTGCGCACGAGGTAGCCGGCGAAGAAGACCGCGAGGGCGATCTTGGCGATCTCGCCGGGCTGGAAGCTCGCCACGTCGCCGATCCCGATCCAGACGCGCGCGCCGCTGACCTCGCGGCCGATGAAGGGCAGGAGCGGCAGCAGGAGCAGCACGATCGCCGCGAACCCGGCGACGTAGGTGTAGCGGAACAGCACGCGGTGGTTGCGGATGACCAGCAGCACCACGATCGCCGCCACGACGGCCAGGGCGCTCCAGAAGATCTGCCGCACCGCCACCGACTCCCAGCCGGTCGCGCCGTCGGCGATGTCGATCCGGTAGATCTCGGCGACGCCCAGGCCGTTCAGCACGGTGGCGATCGGGAGGAGGAAGGGGTCGGCCGCCGGGGCCGCGAAGCGCAGCACGACGTGCACGGCGAGCACGAGCGCCGAGAGGCCGGCGCCCAGCGAGACCAGCGTGGTGTCGATCGAGCCGAGGGCGCCGAGCTGCACGAGCACGATCGCGCCGGCGTCGATCAGGCATGCGCCGATCAGGAGCAGGAGCTCGAGATTGCGCAGCTTCTGGCGGAAGAAGCCCTGCCGCTCGGGGGCGGGGCGGGCGGTGGCCGTGGCGGCGTCCGTCATGGTGCTCCGTTCGCGTCCGTGAGGCGCTCGACGATGTCGACCGCGCCGGCGTAGGAGTCGGCGCTGATCGTCTGCTCCAGCTGCTCGACGTCGTAGGCGCGGAGGGAGTCGAGCGGGATGCCCGTGTCCTCCTTCACCTCCGAGAGCGAGAGCGGGCCGACCGACTGCTGGACGCCCTGGTAGATGATCACGGTGTCCCCGTCGGTGCCGACGTAGAAGCGCGACTGCGTCCAGTCGTAGGCGAAGAGGATCCCGAGGAATCCGATGATGAGCACCAGGGACAGGCCGACGAGCCAGGTGATGCGGCGGCGCAGGTGCCGACGGCGGTCCTCCTCGATCAGCTCGTCGAGGTAGTCCTCGGACGCGGGCTCGAAGTGGGTGGGGCCCTGCGCGGCGGGAGCGCGGGTGTGCAGGCGGAGGCCGGGGATCCGGACGCGGTTCTGCGAGTCGTCGGTGCTGAAGGGCGTGGGCGCGGCGGCCGATCCGACGACCACCGGCTCCTCCACGGGGGCGAGGATGCGCGCGGTGTCGCCCGCCCCGGGGATGTCGAGGACGACGACGGTGACGTTGTCCGGGGCGCCGTGCGAGAGGCTGTCGCGGATCAGGCGGTCGGCCACCTGCTGCGCGGTCTCGTCGCGGCTGAGCTCCTTGAGGATCTCGTCGTGCGGGACGACGCCGGAGAGGCCGTCGGAGCAGATCAGCCAGCGGTCGTGCGGCTCGGTCTCGAGCGTGAGCGTGTCGATCTCGGGGTTGGTGTGCACATCGCCGAGGACCCGCATCAGGACGGAGCGGCGCGGGTGCGTCATCGCCTCCTCCTCCGTGATGCGGCCGGAGTCGACGAGGCGCTGCACGAAGGTGTGGTCCGTCGTGACCTGCTCGAGCCGGCCGTCGCGGAGGACGTAGATGCGGGAGTCGCCGATGTGCGCGATCGCCACCGACTCGCCGACGCGGGCGATCGCGCTGACGGTGGTGCCCATGCCGGTGAGCTCGGGGTGGTCGACGACGGCGTCTGCCAGCAGGGTGTTGGCCGCCAGCAGGGTGCGCTTGAGCTCGTCCTCGGCCTCGTAGGTGGAGGCGTAGACGCGGTCCGCCTCCGCGATGCGCTTGATCGCGATGGAGGAGGCGACGTCGCCGCCCGCGTGGCCGCCCATGCCGTCGGCGACGACGAAGAGCTGCCGGCCCGCGTAGCCGGAGTCCTGGTTGTTGGAGCGGATCCTGCCGACGTGCGAGACGGCGGCGCTCTCGCGCACCGCGCCGTGGCCGGAGCCGCTCTCCGGAGTGGGGGCCACGCGCTACGACCGTCGCAGTTCGAAGGTGGTGGTGCCGACCTTCACGGGCGTGTCCAGCGGCACCTTGGTGGGCGCGCCGACGCGGCGGCCGTCGAGGAAGGTGCCGTTGGTGGAGTCGAGGTCCTGGATCATCCACTCGTCGTTCCAGAGGAGAAGGCGCGCGTGGTGGGTCGAGGTGTAGTCGTCGCGGATGACCAGCGTCGACTCCGCGGAGCGGCCGATCGTCAGCGGGTCGCCGGTCAGCTCGAGTTCGGTGCCCCGCTTGGGGCCCGAGGTGATCACGAGGCGCTGCGCCGTGTGGACCGTGGCGGCGCCTCCCTGCTCGGCGCGCTCGGCGGCGGCCTCGCGGCTCCTCCGGGCCGAGGGGGCCGACGGGGAGGCGGGCTGCGCGGGCGCGGGAGCCGGGGCGGCCGCAGCGACCACGGGCTGGGCCGCCGTCACGAACGGGGCCTCGGGGGACGCGGCCTGCGCGCCGGGCGGCAGCTTGCGCACGCGCTGCCCGAACAGGTCGGAGCGCAGCGCGTAGACGATGCCGAACACGAAGAACCACAGCAGCGCGAGGAACGCGATGCGCAGGAGGAAGAGAGTGAGCTCGCTCATAGCCGGTCGTCCCAGAATCCCTCGGAGCCGCGTCCGGCTGCCCTGCCGGACGACGGGCGGTCGGTGCGTGCGGGCGCGGAGCCCTGCACGACGCGGTAGACGATCGAGGTGCGCCCGATCGTGATGGTCTGCTCGGGGGCCAGGGGCGCCTGCGTGACGGGCCGGCCGTCGAGCTTGGAGCCGTTCGTGGACCCGAGGTCGTGCACCTGGGCGCGGGAGCCGTCCCAGAGGATCTCGACGTGCTTGCGGGACGTGCCCGAGTCGTCGACGGTGATGTCGGCGTCGCTGCCGCGGCCGATGACGGTGCGCGCCTTCGTGATCGGGTGGCGCCGGCCGTCGATGTCGAGGACGGGCGTGTAGGCGACGGTGCCCTTCACGCTGCGGGAGTCGACCTCGACCATGCCGTCGCTGAGCGCCGGATCGACGGCGAGGGAGATGTCGATCGGGCCGGGGAAGCGGAAGCCCTGCTTGGTGGCGTGCTCGGTGGCGACCGTGGTGAGCTCGTCGATCAGCGTGGCGCCGAGGCGCTGCATCCGGTCGAGGTCGGTCGCGGACATCCGCAGGACCAGGCTGTTGGGGACGAGGATGCGGTCGCGGCTGACCACGGCGGCGGAGGTGTCGAGCTCCCGGCGGAGGGCGGAGGCGAGCTCGACCGGCTGCAGACCCGACTTGAAGGTCCGCGCGAACGCGCCGTTGACGACGCGCTCGAGTCCCTTCTCGAAGTTGTCCAGTATGCCCACAGTCTTCCGATCTTCCGGTTCTTCGCCTTCTCGGCGGTCGCGCACGGATCGAGATGTCTGCGCGCCCGTCGCCGCTTCCTCTTCTTGGTCTGCGCCGCGCACGGCTACGGGCATGTTACTGGGATGGTCTGGATGCGCGATCCTCCGCGGTGGTTTCGCGGCCGGAGTGCCGTGTGCGCGCTCTCACCGGCACGGCCCGGTGGCGGCTCCCGGGGGAGCTCCGGCCCGGGGCGGCGGGTGCCGGTTCGGCTCCGGGGCCGGGGGATGCTACGATTTCTCGTCGGCGCTTCGGTGCCGCTGGTGAGCGCGAGTGGCGGAATAGGCAGACGCGCACGGTTCAGGTCCGTGTGCCCGAAAGGGCGTGGGGGTTCAACTCCCCCCTCGCGCACCAGAGTTCATGAGAACCGGAGTTCGAGAGAACCGGGTTCGAGAGAGCCAGGCGAGAAGCCCCCGATCGGATGTCCGGTCGGGGGCTTCTCCCGTTCCCGGGTGCGGTGCGCTCCGGGGCGGGCTCCTGTCGTGTCGTTCTCGCGGACGGCGTCCCGCGGAGGCGCGGTGTTCACCGGGAGGTCGGCGGGAGGTCGTCCGGCGCGGGCACGCTTGCGGAGTGATCGCCCTCCGTGCCGACGTGTCCGCCCTCGATCCGCGGGCGCTGCCCGAGCTGCTCCGACGCCTCCGTCGGCACCGGAGCGTGCAGGTGGGGGAGTGCCAGTGGATCACGGTGCTGCCCGGATCGGGCCCGGTGCTGCTGACGGCGGGCGACCGGCTCGTGCTCGACCTGCTGATCGAGCGGCGCGCGCTGCTCCCCGTGGTGATCGACGCGCTCGAGGCGGAGCTGCGCAGCGGCGGCTTCCGCGAGCGGATCGCGCTGCGCTGGAGCACGCCGGACACGGTGCCCGTGCCGCTGCGCTGACGAGCCGCGGTCAGCGGCGGGTGAGCTCCACGACCGGGATGATGCGGGTGGTGCGCTTCTCGTAGTCGAGGAAGCCGGCGGAGGCGGTGGTGAAGCGGGCCCAGCCGGCGTCGCGCTCCTCCCCGGCGAGGACGCGCGCCCGGACGTCGACGGTGCCGTCGTCGGGGGTCTCGATCGCCAGGTCCGGGTGGGCGATCATGTTGTGGAACCAGGCGGGGTGCTTCGGCGCACCGGCGGCGGACGCGGCGAGCAGCCAGACGTCCTCGGAGGGGTGCAGCGCCATCAGCGGGGTCACGCGCTCCTCGCCGGAGCGGGCGCCGCGGTGGTGCACCAGCACGAGGCTCCTCCCGAAGCCGCCCGTGGTCACGGTCCCGCCGTTCGCGCGGAACTCCTCGATGATCGTGTCGTTCCAGTCGGCCATGCTCGTCCTCCTCGGCGCGGTGCCGGCACTCGAGTGCCGGGGTCAGGCGCGGGCGCCCAGAGCGTCCTCGCGGCTGCTGCTCCCACCCGGCGGCTGTGCGCCCCCGGTAACGGCGGCGGGATCCGCCAGCGCCCGCCGCCAGGGTAGCTCCGCGGCGCCGACGAGTTCCAGCCTCGAGCGCAGGGCCGCGCGCTCGATCCGCACGCCGCGCGCGAGGTCGCTCAGGGCGCGGGCCGAGACGCGGGCGGCGAGGCGCTCGCGGTCGACGGTGAGCAGCGAGCCGAGGAAGCCGCCGAGCACGACCGCGGTGGGGTTGAAGAGGTTGATGTAGGTGGACAGGCCCTCCGAGAGCAGGTCGACCTGGCGGGCGACCTCGCCGAGAACGGCGGGGTCGCGGGAGGTGCCCAGGGCGATGTCGAGCTCGTCCTGGTCGAGGACGCGGGCGCCGAGGACGTCGAGGAGGGAGCGCATCCGGACCTCGGCCTCCAGGCAGCCGCGCCGGCCGCAGCCGCAGAGGCGGCCGTTCGTGGCGACGAGGGTGTGGCCCAGCTCGGCCGCGAACCCCGAGGAGCCCTGGAGCGGGACGCCGCCGATGATGACTCCTCCGCCGATGCCGCCCGCGCCGCCGGTGACGTAGACGACGTCGGCCACGCCGTGCGCGGCTCCGAAGAGGGACTCGCCGATGGCGCCGAGGGTCGCGTCGTTGCCGACGGCGACCGGGAGGTCGAGGGCGCGGCTCAGCTGAGTGGCGAGGTCGACGTCGCGCCAGCCCAGGTGCGGGGCGCGGTGGACGAAGCCGGAGTCGGCCTGGACGAGGCCGGGGACGGCGACGCCCGCGCCGACCAGCGTGCGCAGCGACTCCCGTTCGGAGCGGAAGCCCTCGACGATCCCGGTGACGACGCGGACCACCGTGGCGGGGCTCGCGGGCTTGGGGGTGTCGAAGCGGACGCGGCGGAGCAGCTCGCCGTGCAGCCCGACGAGGCCGACGATGATCGCGTCGGTGTCGAGGTGGACGCCCACGGCCGCGAACCGGTCGCCGGGGACGACGGTGGCGCTGGGGCGGCCGATGCGGCCGTCGGGCGCGGTGGTCTCCTCCGCCACCCAGCCGAGCTCGCTCAGCTCGCCGACGAGGTTCGCGACGGCGGAGCGGTTCAGCCCGGTGAGGCGGCCGAGCTCGGCGCGGCTGGTGGGACCGGAGCGGTGCACCAGGGTCGCGAGGCTCGCGAGGTTCGTGCGGCGCAGCAGCGCGTTGCTGGAGGCTCCGACTGCTCCTGCCATGATCGCCTGCCTGTCGCTGGACCCCGACGGGTCTCGGATGCACTCGGGCGCGGCTCCCCCGAGGAGAAGCCGCGCCCGAGAACTGTAGAAGAGAAGGACGAGGAGCGCCGCTGGGCGGCGCCCGGCGTTCGTCTAGCGGCCGCCGGCGCGGCGCTTGTTGAAGATGTCGAACGCCACCGCGAGCAGGAGCACGAAGCCCTTGATCGCCATCTGCCAGGCCGCGTCGACCGAGAGGATGGAGAGGCCCATGTTGAGCACGCCCATCACGAGTCCGCCGATGACGGCTCCGACGACGGTGCCCACGCCTCCCTGGACGGCGGCGCCGCCGATGAAGACCGCGGCGATCGCGTCCAGCTCGTAGTTCTGTCCGGCCGAGGCGACCGCACCGCCGGCGCGGGCGGTGCTGACGATGCCCGCGACTCCGGCCAGTGCGCCCATGTTGACGAAGATGAAGAAGTTGACCCACTTCGTCTTGACGCCGGACATCATCGCGGCGAACAGGTTGCCGCCCATCGCGTAGATGTGGCGGCCGAAGACCGTCCGGCCGAGCACGAAGCTGTAGGCGAGGATCAGCACGGCGAGCACGATCAGGATGATCGGGGTTCCGCTGTAGCCGGCGAGCAGCCAGGAGAGGGCCATGATCGCGATGACGGCGATGGCCGACTTCGCGACCAGCGAGCCGATGGGCTCGCGGGGCAGCTCGAGACGGCGGAGGGTCGCGCGGCTGCGGAGCTGCTGGGCCACGAGGACGACGCAGACGATCAGGCCGAGGACCAGGGTGAGCGCGTCGCGGCCGGCGATGCCGCCGAGGACGCCCGGCAGCCAGCCGGCGCCGATCGCGGTGAACTCGGTGGGGAGGCCGTTGATCGTTCCGCCGGTGAGGAGGACGAGGGTGAAGCCGCGGAAGATCAGCATGCCCGCGAGGGTCACGATGAACGCCGGTATGCCGACGAAGGCGACCCAGAAGCCCTGCCATGCTCCGACGGCGGCGCCGGTGACGAGGGCGACGACGACGGCCGCCCACCAGGGCAGGCCCCAGTTGTTCATCGCGATCGCCGAGATGGCGCCGACCATCGCCACGACCGAGCCGACCGAGAGGTCGATGTGGCCGGCGATGATGACCATCACCATGCCGATCGCGAGGATCAGCACGTAGGCGTTCTGCTGGATCAGGTTGTTGACGTTGCCGGGCAGGAGCAGGCGCCCGCCGGTCAGCACCTGGAAGAGCAGGATGATGATGGCCAGCGCGGCGAGGATGCCGTACTGCCGGAGGTTGATGTTCAGCCGGCGCGAGCGCTTGGGCGGGGTGGAGGGCGTGTTGGCGGGCGTGTCCGCCGGCGCTGTGGTGGTCGTGGCGCTCATCGGGCCTGTTCCTTTCCGGCGGTCATGTAGTGCATGAGGTGCTCCTGGGTGGCGTCGGCGCGATCGATCTCGCCCGTGATCCGTCCCTCGGAGATGGTGTAGATGCGGTCGGCGAGGCCGATCAGCTCGGGCAGCTCGGACGAGATGACGACGACCGCCTTGCCCTGGGCCGCGAGCTCGTTGATGATCCCGTAGATCTCGTACTTGGCTCCCACGTCGATGCCGCGGGTGGGCTCGTCGAGGATCAGCACGTCGGGACCGGAGAAGATCCACTTCGAGAGGACGACCTTCTGCTGGTTGCCGCCGGAGAGCTTCCCCGTGACGGCCGAGACGGTCGGCGCCTTGATGTTCATCTTCGATCGGTACGAGTCGGCGACCTTGTACTCGCGGTGCTTGTCGATCACGCCGAGCCGGGCCAGGCGCGAGAGCGCGGCGGCCGAGACGTTGACGGTGATGTCGCCGATGAGGTTGAGCCCGTAGCGCTTGCGGTCCTCGGTCGCGTAGGCGAGGCCGTTGCGGATCGCCTCGTCGACGGTGCGGGTCTGGATCTCCTCGCCGTCCTTGTAGACGCGGCCGGAGATGCCGGTGCCGTAGCTCCTCCCGAAGATGCTCATCGCGAGCTCGGTGCGTCCGGCACCCATCAGGCCCGCGAAGCCGACGATCTCGCCGGCGCGGACGGTGAAGGAGGCGTCGTCGACGACCACGCGGTTGATGTCGACCGGGTGGTGGACCGTCCAGTTCTCGACGCGCAGCTTCTCCTCGCCGATCTGCGGGTCGCGCGGCGGGAACATGCTGTTGAGGTCGCGGCCGACCATCGCGCGGATGATCCGGCTCTCGGACGCCTCCTCGCCGGCCATCGGGAAGCTCTCGATGGTGCGGCCGTCGCGGATGATCGTGACGGTGTCCGCGATGGCGCGGATCTCCTTCAGCTTGTGGCTGATGATGATGCAGGTGATGCCCTGCTTGCGGAGCTGGTCGATCAGGCCGAGCAGGTGGTCGCTGTCCTCGTCGTTGAGGGCGGCGGTGGGCTCGTCGAGGATGAGGAGCTTCACCTCCTTGGCGAGGGCCTTGGCGATCTCGACGAGCTGCTGCTTGCCGACGCCGAGCTCGAGGATCTTGGTCGCGGGGCTCTCGGCGAGGCCGACGCGGGCGAGCAGCTTGGCCGCCTCCGCGTTGGTCGCGTTCCAGTTGATGACGCCGCGGGTCGACTTCTCGTTGCCGAGGAAGATGTTCTCGGCGATGGAGAGGTAGGGGCTGAGGGCGAGCTCCTGGTGGATGATCACGATGCCGTCGGCCTCGCTGTCGTTGATCGACCGGTACTGCGCCTCCTCGCCCTCGAACTCGATGGTGCCCTCGAAGCTGCCGTACGGGTACACGCCGGAGAGGACTTTCATCAGGGTCGACTTGCCGGCGCCGTTCTCGCCGCAGATGGCGTGGACCTCGCCGGGCTGGACCGAGAGCGAGACGCCGTCGAGGGCGCGGACGCCGCCGCCGAACTCCTTGACGATGTCGCGCATGATGAGGATGGGACTGGCCAACAGGGCCTCACTTCGTTGGGGGGGAGTGGTGTGCGGACGGGGAGGCGGGGGCGGGGAGGATCGCTCCTCCCCGCCCCCGCCCGACGGATCAGAGTCCGACGTCGCCGGCCTTGAGGAAGCCGGAGTCGACGAGGACCGACTGCACGTCGTCCTTCGTGACGACCTGCGGCTCCAGCAGGTAGGACGGGACGACCTTCTCGCCGTTGTCGTAGGTCTCGGTGTCGTTGACCTCGGGCTCCTCGCCCGCGACGATCGACTGCACCATCTGGAAGACGCGGTCCCCGAGGGTGCGGGTGTCCTTCCAGACCGTCATGGACTGCTCGTCGGCGAGGATCGCCTTGACGTTGGCCTTGTCGGCGTCCTGGCCGGTGATGACCGGGTAGTCGGCGCCGGGGGTGTAGCCGGCCGACTTCAGCGAGGCCTCGATGCCGATGGCCAGGCTGTCGTTGGGGGAGAGCACGACGTCGACCTTCTGGCCGCCGGTGTAGAAGGAGGAGAGGCGGTTGTCCATCTCGGACTGCGCCTTGTCGGAGGCCCAGCCCTGGATGCCGATCGAGGCCCAGTCGTCGTCCGACGCGGGCGACTTGCCCGAGGGGACGGTGAGCTTGCCGCTCTCGATGTAGGGCTGCAGGACGTCCCACGCGCCGGAGAAGAAGAACTTCGCGTTGTTGTCGTCGGGGCTGCCGGCGAAGGGCTCGAGGGTGAAGGGACCCGCGGCGTTCTTCAGGTCGAGGGTCGACTCGATGTACTGGCCCTGGAGCTGGCCGACCTTGTAGTTGTCGAAGGTCGCGTAGTAGTCGACGTCCGCGGTGCCGTTGATGAGACGGTCGTAGGCGATGACGGTGGCGTTCTGCTTCTTCGCCTCGGCGAGGACGGGCGCGAGCGCCTCGCCGTCGATCGCGGCGATGACCAGGATCTTGGAGCCGCCGGCGATCTGGTTCTGGATCTGCGAGATCTGCTGATCGGTCTTGTTGTCGGCGTACTGGAGGTCGACGGTGCAGCCGTCGCCCTCGAGCTGCGACTGGAGGCCTTCGCCGTCGTTGATCCAGCGCTCGAGGCTGCGCGTGGGCATCGAGATGCCGACGGTGCAGTCGCCTTCCGCGCCGGCGCCGGCAGCGGCGCCTCCGGAGTTGGCGGGGCTCGCGGAACAGGCCGCGAGGCCGAGGGAGATGATGCCGGCGGCGGCCAGCGTGGTGATGCCGCGGGAGAACTTCATGGAGTGCATTCCTCTCTGAAAGCAGTGTCCGAGGGAGAGGACGACAAGAGGCGTGCACGTGTGGCGCACGTCGTCGTGTCGTCGCCCGGGAGGGCGGGAGAGCCCCGAGGGGCTTTGTCCACGGAGAGAACATATTCCTTCGATCGGGGGGAGTAAAGCGCGGGCGGCGAATTTGTCCAGGCGATGCCGAAATGTGATCTTCGGGACGTCGACCCCCGCCGTTGCTGGGGGAGAACGCTCTCACCGCTCGGCTCCCGCCCGGCTCGCGCTCCTCCGCCGGGCGCCCGCCGCCGTCCGCGTGAGGGAAACGCGAGGACTCCGGGCCGGGCCGTAGGGGAACCGTGAGGACCGCTCCGAGGGGCCCCCGCGAGGTGTTGCATCGCTTCCTGTGCCGCTTCCCGGCAGGCGTCCGGTCCCGGGCGTCGTCCGCTCCCCGGATGGAGTCCTCCGTGCTCGACCTCGCCTACCTCCTCGGCGTGCTCGCCCTCTTCTCGCTCATCGCTCTCGCCGCGAAGGGGGTCGAGCGGCTGGGCGGACCGCCCCCCTCGGCGACCCGCGGGACCCGCGAGAAGGAGGCGGGCCGGTGATCGTCTTCGACGCCCTCGCGGCCGTGCTGGCGCTCGCCGCCGTCGTCTACCTCGTCGCGGCCCTGATCCGACCGGAGCGCTTCTGATGGATCCGCTCCTCGCCGTCCTCCAGGTCGCGACCGTCGGCCTGGCCGTCGCCCTCCTCCACCGCCCCCTCGGCGACCACATGTTCCGCGTCTACACCTCGACGCGCGACCTCGCCCTCGAGCGCGGCGTCTACCGCCTCATCGGCGTCGACTCCGCGGGCGAGCAGAGCTGGCGCGCCTACCTCCGGGCCGTGCTGGCCTTCTCTCTCGTCGGCGTGCTCCTGCTCTACGGGATGCAGCGCCTCCAGGCGGTCCTGCCCGGCTCCCTCGGCCTGCCCGCGGTGCCGGAGGGGCTGGCGTTCAACACCGCCGTCTCGTTCGTCACCAACACCAACTGGCAGTCCTACTCCCCGGAGGCGACCCTCGGCTTCGCGGTGCAGCTCGGCGGCCTCGCCGTGCAGAACTTCGTCTCGGCGGCCGTGGGCCTGGCCGTGGCGGTGGCGCTGATCCGCGGATTCGCGCGCCGCTCCTCCGGAACGCTCGGCAACTTCTGGGTCGACCTCGTGCGCGGCACGCTGCGCCTCCTGCTGCCCCTCGCGGTGGTGGCGGCGGTCGTGATGATCGCGGGCGGCGTGATCCAGAACCTGAACGGCCCGCTGACGGTGACCACGCTCACCGGCGGCGAGCAGAGCATCCCGGGCGGCGCGGTGGCCTCGCAGGAGGCGATCAAGCTGCTCGGCACCAACGGCGGCGGCTACTTCAACGCCAACTCCGCGCACCCGTTCGAGAACCCCTCGGCGTGGGTGTCGCTGCTGCAGATCGTGCTGATCCTCGCGATCCCGTTCTCGCTGCCGCGCACCTTCGGCCGGATGGTCGGCGACGTGCGGCAGGGGCGCGCGATCCTCGCGGCGATGGCGACGATCTTCGTCGTGTCGCTCGCGGCCCTCACCGCGCTGGAGGCGGCGGGCGGCGGATCCGCGGCGCAGGCCGCCGGAGCCGCGATGGAGGGCAAGGAGACGCGCTTCGGCATCGCCGGCTCCGCCCTCTACGCGACCGCCTCGACGCTCACCTCGACCGGCGCCGTCAACGCGATGCACGACTCCTTCACCGCGCTCGGCGGCATGCTGCCGATGCTCAACATGATGCTCGGCGAGGTCGCCCCCGGCGGCGTCGGCTCGGGCCTCTACGGGATGCTCGTGCTCGCGGTGCTGGCCGTGTTCGTCGGCGGGCTGCTGGTCGGCCGGACGCCCGAGTACCTGGGAAAGAAGCTCGGCCCGCGCGAGATCAAGCTCGCGAGCCTCTACATCCTCGTGACGCCGACGCTCGTGCTGGCCGGCACGGCCCTGAGCTTCGCGATCCCGGCGGTGCGGGAGGACGTGGAGAGCACGTCGATCCTGAACCCCGGGCTGCACGGGCTCTCGGAGGTGCTCTACGCCTTCACCTCCGCGTCCAACAACAACGGCTCGGCGTTCGCGGGGCTGACGGCGAACACGCCCTGGCTCAACACGGCGCTCGGCGTCGCGATGCTCCTCGGCCGCTTCCTCCCGATCCTGCTGGTGCTCGCCCTGGCCGGCTCGCTCGCGGCGCAGTCGCCGGTGCCCTCCAGCGCCGGCACGCTGCCCACCCATCGGCCGCAGTTCGTCGGCCTCCTCGTGGGCGTCACGGTCGTCGTGACCGCGCTCACCTACTTCCCCGTACTCGCGCTGGGCCCCCTGGCGGAAGGACTGCGACTCCGATGACCACTGCACTCACCGAGGCCCCCGCGGAACCCGCGCGCCCCACCCGCGCCGCCCTCGGGCCGCGCCAGCTCGCCGCCGCCCTCCCCGGAGCGCTGCGCAAGCTCGATCCGCGCCTGATGTGGCGCAACCCCGTGATGTTCATCGTCGAGGTCGGCGCCGTGCTGACCACGGTGCTGGCGATCGCCGAGCCGTTCCTCGGGGGGCCGGAGGAGTCGGGCGGATCGACGGTGCCCGGCACCTTCACGGGCGGCATCGCGATCTGGCTCTGGCTCACCGTGGTGTTCGCGAACCTCGCGGAGTCGGTGGCCGAGGGCCGCGGCAAGGCGCAGGCCGAGAGCCTGCGCGCCACCCGGACCAGCACTCCGGCCCGGCGCGTGGCCGACTACGACCCTGCGGACCCCTCCGCCCTGTCGGCCCGCCTGGTCGAGGTCTCCTCGGCCGAGCTGCAGCTGGGCGACGTGGTCGTGGCGGAGGCGGGCGACCTCGTCCCCGGCGACGGCGACATCGTCTGGGGCATCGCCTCCATCGACGAGTCGGCGATCACGGGCGAATCGGCCCCGGTCGTCCGCGAGAGCGGAGGCGACCGCAGCGCGGTGACGGGCGGCACGCGAGTGCTCTCGGACCGGATCGTGGTGCGCATCACCTCCCGGCCGGGCGAGACCTTCGTCGACCGGATGATCGGCCTGGTCGAGGGCGCGTCGCGGCAGAAGACGCCGAACGAGATCGCGCTCGACATCCTCCTGGCGAGCCTCTCGATCGTGTTCGTCGTGGTCGTGCTGACCCTGAACCCGATCGCCTCGTTCGCGGGAGCCTCCGTGAGCGTCCCGGTGCTGGTCGCCCTGCTCGTCTGCCTCATCCCGACCACCATCGGCGCCCTCCTCTCGGCCATCGGCATCGCCGGCATGGACCGGCTCGTGCAGCGCAACGTGCTCGCGATGTCCGGCCGGGCGGTGGAGGCGGCGGGCGACGTCACGACGCTCCTGCTCGACAAGACGGGGACCATCACCTATGGCAACCGCCGCGCTGTGGCGTTCCTCCCCCTCGACGGAGTGGCGCAGGCCGCCCTCGTCGACGCGGCCGCCTCCTCCTCGCTCAGCGACCCGACGCCCGAGGGGAAATCGATCGTCGACCTCGCGGGAGACTCGGGCCGCCCCGCCGTCGAGCCCGCTCAGGCCGCCGTGGTGCCGTTCACCGCGCAGACCCGGATGAGCGGGCTCGACCTCCCAGACGGCTCCTCCATCCGCAAGGGCGCCGGCTCGGCCGTGCGCGCCTGGGTGGAGGAGGAGGGGCCGCTGCCGTCCGCGGTCGCGGCGCGCCTCACGGTGCTCGTCGACGGCGTCTCGGAGAGCGGCGGCACGCCCCTGGTCGTCGCGGTGAAGGACGCCCACGGCGCCCGCCTGCTCGGCGTCGTGCACCTGAAGGACGTGGTGAAGGACGGGCTCGCCGAGCGCTTCTCGGAGCTGCGCGCGATGGGCATCCGCACCGTGATGATCACGGGCGACAACCCGCTCACCGCGAAGGCGATCGCGGCGGAGGCGGGAGTCGACGACTACCTCGCCGAGGCGACCCCCGAGGACAAGCTCGCCCTGATCCGGCGCGAGCAGGAGGGCGGCGCGCTGGTCGCGATGACCGGCGACGGCACCAACGACGCCCCGGCCCTCGCGCAGGCCGACGTGGGCGTGGCGATGAACACCGGCACCTCGGCGGCGAAGGAGGCGGGCAACATGGTCGACCTCGACTCCGACCCCACCAAGCTCATCGACATCGTGCGGATCGGCAAGCAGCTGCTGATCACCCGCGGCGCGCTCACCACGTTCTCGATCGCGAACGACGTGGCGAAGTACTTCGCGATCATCCCGGCGATGTTCGCGGGGGTCTTCCCCGGGCTCGCGGTGCTGAACGTGATGCAGCTGCACTCGCCGGCCTCGGCGATCCTCTCGGCGATCGTGTTCAACGCGCTGGTGATCGTCGTGCTGATCCCGCTCGCGCTGCGGGGAGTGGCGTACCGCCCGGTCGCCGCCTCGCGCATCCTCAGCCGCAACCTCCTGGTCTACGGGCTGGGCGGAGTGATCGCTCCGTTCCTCGGGATCAAGCTCGTCGACCTGATCGTCGCTGCGATCCCCGGCTTCTGACCCGCCCGTCCCGACCACCGAAGACAGAGAGAAGAGACCATGTTCCGTCCCTACGGTGTCGCGCTGCGCGCGATGATCGTGCTCACCGTGCTGCTGGGAGCGGCGTACCCGCTCGCGGTGCTCGGGATCGGGCAGCTCGCCCTGCCCGCCCAGGCGAACGGCTCGCTGCTGCGCCAGGACGGCGCGGTGATCGGCTCGTCGCTGATCGGCCAGTCGTTCACGGACGCCGACGGAGCGCCCCTGCCGGAGTGGTTCCAGTCGCGTCCCTCCGCCGCGGGCTACGACGCCGCGGCCTCGACCGGCAGCAACCTCGGCCCCGAGAACGCCGACCTGGTCGCGTCCGTCGAGGAGCGCCGGGCCGCGATCGCGGCCTTCGAGGGCGTCGACCCGGCCGCGGTTCCGGCCGATGCGCTGACCGCCTCCGCCTCGGGGCTCGACCCCGCGATCAGCCCCGCCTATGCGCAGCTGCAGGCGCCCCGCGTCGCCGCCGCCCGCGGGCTCGACGTGAGCGCCGTGCGCGCGCTGGTCGAGGAGCACACCGCGGGCCGCGAGCTCGGGTACCTCGGCGAGCCGACGGTGGACGTGCTCGAGCTCAACGCCGCTCTCGCGCGGCTGTGACCGCTCCGGTGGCGCCTCCGGCTCGTAGAATCGCGATCGGCTCGTCGGGACCGTCCGATCGAGCGGATCGACGCCGGTCCCGCGAGCCCGGGGCGCCCCGGCGCCGCGAGCACGAGGGGAGGCCGGGAGCATGACGAAGGGCCGCCTGCGCGTGCTCCTCGGAGCCGCGCCCGGAGTGGGCAAGACCTACACGATGCTCGAGGAGGGCCGTCGGCTCGCCGCCGAGGGCCGCGACGTCGTGGTGGCCGTGGTCGAGACGCACGGCCGCTCCGCCACCGCCGCGATGGTCGAGGGGCTGGAGGTCGTGCCGAGGAAGGCCGTCGAGCATCGCGGCGTGCTGCTCGACGAGATGGACCTCGACGCGGTGCTCGCCCGCCGGCCCGACGTCGCGCTGGTCGACGAGCTCGCGCACACCAACGCCCCCGGCTCCCGGCACGAGAAGCGCTGGGAGGACGTGCGGACGCTCCTCGACGCCGGCATCACCGTCTTCTCGACCGTGAACATCCAGCACATCGAGTCGCTCAACGACGTGGTGCACGCGATCACCGGAGCGCCGCAGCGCGAGACGATCCCGGACGCGGTCCTCCGCGCCGCCGACCAGATCGAGGTCGTCGACCTGGCGCCCCAGGCGCTGCGCGACCGCCTCGCCGACGGCCGCGTCTACCCGCCCGAGCGCATCGACGCGGCGCTCTCCAACTACTTCCGGCTCGGCAACCTGACCGCCCTGCGCGAGCTCGCGCTGCTCTGGCTCGCCGACGAGGTCGACAGCGCGCTCCGCGACTACCGCGTCGAGCACGGCATCGACAGCACCTGGGAGGCGCGCGAGCGCGTGGTCGTGACCCTCACCGGCGGCCCGGAGGGGGAGACCCTGCTGCGGCGCGGCGCGCGGATCGCGGCCCGCGCCTCCGGGGGCGACCTGCTCGCCGTGCACGTGGTGACCCCCGACGGCCTCCGCACCCCACGCCCGCACGTGCTCGAGGCGCAGCGGGTGCTGGTCGAGAAGCTCGGCGGCAGCTACCACCAGGTGGTCGGCGAGGACGTGCCGCGCACGCTGGTCGAGTTCGCCCGCTCGGTCAACGCGACGCAGCTGGTGATCGGCGTGAGCAGGCGGAGCCGTCTCGCCTCGGCGCTGACGCCCGGCACGGCGTCGACGGTGATCCGCGAGTCCGGCAACATCGACGTGCACATCGTCAGCCACTCCGCCGCCGGGCGCACCGCGGTGCTGCCGAGGCTCGACGGGGCCCTGACGCTGCGGCGCCGCCTCCTGGGACTGGCCCTCGCCCTCGTGGGCGGCCCGCTGGTGACCTGGCTGCTCTCGAGCCTCCGCAGCGACGAGTCGATCACGAGCGACGTGCTCTCGTACCAGCTGCTGGTGGTGGTGGTCGCGCTGGTCGGCGGGCTCTGGCCGGCCCTCTTCGCGGCCGTGCTCTCGGGGCTGACCCTCGACTTCTTCTTCGTCGATCCGCTCTACACGATCACCGTCGACGAGCCTCTGCACGCGCTGGCGCTGGTGCTCTACGTGCTGAACGCGGCGCTCGTCAGCGCCGTGGTCGACCGCGCGGCCCGGCGGGCGCGGGCCGCCAAGCGGTCGGGGGCGGAGTCGGAGCTGCTGGCGACGATCGCGGGCGGCGTGATCCGCGGGCAGGGGGCGCTGCAGGCGATCCTCGAGCGCTCGCGCGAGGCGTTCGGGCTGACCGGCGTGCGGCTGCTGCGCGGCGGCGAGCTCGTCGCGGCCGACGGCGAGCCGCAGCCGGAGGGCGATCCCGCGCGCATCGCGGTGGGCGAGGGCGCGGTGCTCGAGCTGCACGGCCGCGAGCTGGAGGGGAGCGAGCGGCGGCTGCTCCAGGTCGTCGCCGCCCAGCTGGACTCGGTGCTCGAGAACGCGGCTCTCAGCGAGACGGCCAGCTCCCTCGCTCCGCTGGCCGAGACCGACCGGGTGCGCAGCGCCCTGCTCTCGGCCGTCAGCCACGACCTGCGCCGGCCCCTCGCCGCGGCCACCGCGGCCGTCAGCGGACTGCGCTCGCCCGAGGTGGTCTGGAGCGAGCGCGACCGGGAGGAGCTGCTCGCCACCGCCGACGAGAGCCTCACCGTGCTCGCTGCGCTGGTCACCGACCTGCTCGACGTGACGCGGCTGGAGGCGGGGGCGCTCGCCGTGGCGCTCGCTCCGCTCGACGCCGCCGACGTGGTGCTCCCCGCGCTCGACGAGCTCGGGCTCGGTCCCGGCGAGGTCGACCTCGACCTCGATCCGGAGGGCCCGGCGCTGCTCGCCGACGCGGTTCTGCTGCAGCGCGTCGTGGTCAACCTGCTCGCGAACGCCGTCCGCTACGCGCCGCCCGGGACCCGGGTGCGCGTGGCCGCCAGCGCCTTCGGCGGGAGCGCGCAGCTGCGGATCGTCGACCACGGCCCCGGGGTGCCCGAGGAGCGCCGCGCCGAGATCTTCGTGCCGTTCCAGCGGCTCGGCGACGACGACAACCTCACGGGCCTGGGCCTCGGCCTCGCGCTCTCGAAGGGGTTCACGGAGGGGATGGGCGGCACGCTCGAGACGGAGGACACTCCGGGGGGCGGGCTGACGATGGTGGTGACGCTGCCGCTGGCGCCGGAGACTGCTGCCGCTGCTCCTGCGGCTCACGTCGCTCCTGCCGCCCCGCACGACGGCGGGTCGGGCACCGCTCCGCACGAGGACTCCGGAGGAGCCGCATGAAGATCCTGATCGCCGACGACGACCCGCAGATCCTGCGCGCCCTGCGCATCACGCTCACCGCCCGCGGATACGACGTGGTGACGGCCGGCGACGGCACCGAGGCGATCAACCGCGCGGTGGACGAGCATCCGGACCTCTACATGATCGACCTCGGCATGCCACGGCTCGACGGGGTCGAGGTCATCCACGGACTGCGCGGCTGGACGAGCGCGCCGATCCTGGTGGTGTCGGGGCGGACGGGCGCGGCCGACAAGGTGGGCGCGCTCGACGCCGGCGCGGACGACTACGTCACCAAGCCGTTCTCGATGGACGAGGTGCTCGCGCGCATCCGAGCCCTCTCGCGGCGGGTGCAGCCGGCCGACGGCGAGCCGCTGGTCGTGATCGGGGAGGTGACCGTGGACCTGGTGGCCAAGAGTGCGACGCGGGACGGCGTCTCCGTGCGGCTGACTCCGACGGAGTGGCAGGTGCTCGAGATCCTCATCCGCAACGCCGGCAAGCTGGTCACCCGTCGCTCGCTGCTGGCCGAGATCTGGGGCCCCGCGCACGTCACCGACACCGGCTACCTGCGCCTCTACCTCGCCCAGCTGCGCAAGAAGCTCGAGCCCGACCCCGCGCATCCGCGCCACCTGCTGACCGAGGCCGGCATGGGCTACCGCTTCGTGCCCTGACCGGCCTCTGCTCAGCGGGGGAACCCCGGACCGTCGAGGGAGCCCGCCGGTCGTGGCTCCCGCGACGGTCCGGGGTCCCCTCGGCGGAGGGGGGCAGGTCACCAGTCGTGGACGGTGCCGTCGGCGAGGCGGTTGAAGGGCAGGTACGCGCGCACGTAGGGGTACTTCCCGGCGGCGTCGACGTCGAGCTCCACGCCCAGACCGGGGGCGTCGCCCGGGTGCAGCCGTCCCTCGCTCCAGGTGAACGACTGCTGGAAGACGCTGTCGGTCCGCTCGCCGTGCTTCATGTACTCCTGGATCCCGAAGTTGTGGATCGCCAGGCCCAGGTGCATCGCGGCCGCCATGCCCACTGGGGAGACGTCGGTGGGTCCGTGCATCCCGGACTTGATCTGGTACTGCGCGGCGTGGTCGAGGATCCTCCGGAGGTGGGAGACGCCTCCGGTGTGCGTGACCGCGCTGCGGATGTAGTCGATCAGCTGCTCGCGGATCAGGAGCTGGTAGTCCCAGACGGTGTTGAAGACCTCGCCGATCGCCAGGGGCGTGGTGGTGTGCTGCCGGACGAGGCGGAGGGCCTCCTGGTTCTCGGCGGGCGTGCAGTCCTCGAGCCAGAAGAGGTCGTACGGCTCGAGGGACTTGCCGAGGGCCGCGGCCTGGATCGGTGTCATCCGGTGGTGGCCGTCGTGGAGGAGGGGGAGCCCCGGCCCGAACTCGTTGCGGACGGCCTCGAAGACGCGGGGGACGTGGCGCAGGTAGGCGCGGGTGTCCCAGTCCTCCTCGGTCGGCAGGCCGCCGCGCTGCGCCGGTTCGTGGTCGTAGCGCACGCCGGTGTTGCCCTCGAGGACGGCGTTGGAGGCGATGCCGTAGATCGAGGTCAGTCCCGGCACCGCAGTCTGCACGCGGATCGCGCGGTACCCCTGCTCCTGGTGCTCGCGGATGCTGTCGAACAGCTCCGCGTCCGTCCGCCCGGACGCGTGGCCGTAGGCGAGCAGGCCGGTGCGGGACGCGCCTCCGAGCAGCTGGTAGAGCGGCATGCCCGCGGCCTTGCCCTTGATGTCCCAGAGGGCGGTGTCGACCGCCGCGATCGCCGCCATCGTGACCGGCCCGCGGCGCCAGTAGGACGACCGGTAGAGGAACTGCCAGGTGTCCTCGATGCGCGAGGCGTCGCGGCCGAGGAGCAGCGGCACGACGTGGTCGGCGAGATAGGAGACCACGGCGAGCTCGCGGCCGTTGAGGGTCGCGTCGCCGAGGCCGGTCAGCCCGTCGTCGGTCGTGAGCTTGAGGGTGACGAAGTTGCGGTCGGGACTGGTGACGACGACCTCGGCCTTGTCGATCTTCATGGGATGCCTTTCGTGGTGGGGGATCGGGTCAGGGGTTCCGGCCGGGAGCGCGGTCCATCGAGAACGCGGCGGTCGAGAGGCCGGGCGCCACGGGCGCGGCCTGACCCGTGCTCTCGCGGCGCTCGGCGATCTCGGCGACGATCTGCGCGTGCCGGCGGTCGGTCAGCGGGTAGAACGCCATGATCAGCACCGCGAGCAGGGCCGCGACGGCCGGGATGAGGCCGGCGGCGGCGCGGATGCCCCACTCGGCGTGCTCGCTCTGCTCCGCGGCCCCGGCCACGTAGCCGCCCCAGGCCAGCGCGTACGCGGCGAGGGCGCCTCCGACCGCCTGGCCGGTCTTGCGGGTGAAGGAGAACAGGGCGTAGATCGTGCCCTCGGAGCGGATGCCGGTCTTCCACTCCCCGTACTCGACGGTGTCCGCCTCGATCGCCCAGACGAGCATGTTGACGAGCTGGATGCCGACATAGGCGAGGACCAGTCCGCCGAAGCCGACCGCCACCGCGTCGCCCGGGGCGAGGAAGACGACCGTTCCGCCGCTGATCAGGACCCCGACTCCGGCCATGTAGGCGTTGCGCTTGCCGAACCGCCGCACGATCGTCGGAATGAGGGCGGCCAGGCCGAAGGTCAGGGCGAGCTGGATCAGCGACATCGCGGCGTAGAGCTGGACCGATCCGAGCACGTCGCGCAGGTAGTAGAGCTGCACGGTCTGGAGCGCGAGCGTCCCGGTGAGGAACAGGAACGAGCTGAGGCAGAGGAAGAGCAGCGGCCGGTTGGAGCGGAGGGTCCTCATGCTCTGACGGAACGTGACGTGCGCGACGTCGCGCTGGACGCGCTCCTTCGCGGTCAGGATCGTGAAGAGGTAGAGCGCGGAGCCGACGACGACGAAGCTCAGCGTGACGATCGAGAAGAGCGACTGCAGATCGGCGCCGGGGACGACCAGCGGGGCCATGAAGGTGCCGAGCCCGGCCCCCACGATCGCGCCGCCGATGGCGCGGGCGCTGGCGAGCTTCGCGCGCTCGGTGCCGACCTGCGTCATCGCTCCGGCGAGCGAGCCGTAGGGGATGTTGACGAGGCTGTAGGCGAGGCCGAGCGCGGCGTAGCTCAGGTAGGCGTAGAGCAGGGTTCCGCTCTCGCCGATCTGCGGGACGGAGAAGGTCGCGGCCGAGAGCAGCAGGAGCGGGACCGACCCGAACATCAGGAAGGGCCGGAACTTGCCGAAGCGCCTGCTGTAGGTGCGGTCCACGACCCGGCCGGCGAAGACGTCGGCGAACGCGTCGAAGATCCGCACGACGAGCAGCAGCGTGCCCGCCGCGGCCGCGGAGATCCCGGCGACGTCGGTGTAGTAGACGAGCAGGAACATCGTGGCGGTGGTGAAGGCGAGGTTGTTCGCCGTGTCGCCGGCGCCGTAGCCCACGATGCTCAGCTTCGAGAGCTTCTCAGCGGCGGGCGCTCCGGGCGCGGTGGTGCGGGGGGTCATGCGGGCTCCTTTACCCGGGCGCGGACCCGTCGGGGATCCGCGCCGCATCGAGACGGTGCGAGGGTGGCAATCGGTTGCCGACGGTGCCGGAAGGCACCGCACGGAGAGGCGGGGTGGAGGTCTAGGCCGCCTGAGCGGCGACCGCGGCGACGAGGGCCGGGTCGTCGGCGAGGCGCGGGTCGACGAGCCGCAGCAGCGCCTCGAGGGGCCGGGCGGAGCCGAGGGCGCGGTCGAGGGCGGGGCGCTGCGCGTCGGGCAGGCGGTCGCCCTGGAGCAGCAGTGCGATCCAGTCGGCGACGGCACGGAGGGAGGCGGCTCCGTCGTGTCCGCCCGCGCGCTCCGCGAGGAGCACGGGCGCGATCCGGATGCGGAGCTTGGCGGTCGCGTCGGCGCCGATCTGCTCGAGGCGGTGCTCGATCCGGGGGTTGCCGAAGCGCCCGAGGAGGGCGGCGCAGTAGGCGTCCGCGTCGAGACCGGCGGGGAGGCCGGCCGCCGCCTCCGCCCAGAACGCCTCGACGGCGCTCCGGCAGGCGGGGTCGGCGATCGCCTCTGCGACGGTGGCGAGGCCCCGCCGGCGGCCGGTGGCGGCGAGGAGCGTGTGCGCGCCGTTGAGGAGTCGCAGCTTGCGCCGCTCGAAGGGCTCGATGTCGTCCACGAAGCGGGCTCCGGCGCGCTCCCAGGCGGGTCGGCCGGCGGGGAAGCCGCCGCAGAGGACCCAGTCGCGGAACGGCTCGGTCACGACGGACGCGGCGTCGCTGATGCCGGTGAGCTCGGCCGCCGCCTCCCGGTCCGCCGCCGTGGTCGCCGGGGTGATCCGGTCGACGGAGGTCGACACGAACGAGACGGTGCGGTCGATCCAGTCGGCGAGCGACGGGTCGAGCTGCTCGGCGAGCAGGAGCAGTCCACGGCGCACGAGAGGGCCGTTGCCGGAGAGGTTGTCGCAGGGGACGACGGCGAGCGGGCCGGAGCCGGCGTCGCGCCGGGCCGCGAGGCCGAGGAGGAGGCGGCCGAGTGCGGTCGCCGGCGCTCCTCCCGATCGGAGGGCGTCGAGGTCGCTCCGGACGGCGGGGTCGTCCAGGTCGGGGCCGCCGTCCGCGGCGAGACGGTAACCGGCTTCCGTGATCGTCAGCGTGACGATCGCCGTCCCTGGAGCCGCGACGAGCTCGACGAGACGCGCGACGTCCGCGCCGTCGACCGCCTCGACGATGCTGCCCACGACCGTCGCCGAGTCGCCCTCCGGTCCGCGCTCGATCAGCGTGAACAGGCCGTCCTGCGCGGCGAGCTCCTCGGCCGCGCGGGGGCTCCGGCCGGTGAATGCGGCGATGCCCCACTCGTGGTCGTCGTCGACCGCGTGCGTGTACCAGGCCTGATGCGCTCGGTGGAAGGCGCCGAGGCCGAGGTGGACGATGCGGACGGGAGCCGCCGGCAGGCCCGCGGACGCGCGATCGAGCGCGCCTCCTCCGCCGTGCCCGCTCACAGCTTGAAGACCTTCCGCGGCTGGGCGTCGACGAGGTCCAGGATGACGGCGCTCGCCGTCTCGGAGTCGATCCGTCCCTCGGCGACCAGGCGCGCGAGGAACGCGGCGTCCAGCCTCCGCGCCATGTCGTGACGAGCCGGGATGGAGAGGAACGCGCGGGTGTCGTCGATGAAGCCGGAGCTCCGCGAGAAGCCGGCGGTCTCCGTCACGGCGGCGCGGAAGCGCAGCACCGCGTCGGGCGCGTCGAGGAACCACCACGGCGCTCCGAGGAACACCGACGGGTAGTAGCCGGCGAGGGGAGCGAGCTCGCGCGAGTGGGTGCTCTCGTCGATCCCGAAGAGGACGAGGTGGAAGCCCGGTGCGTTGCCGAGCTCCTGCAGCAGCGGGCGGAGGGGCTCGGCGAACCGGGTCGCGACGGGGATGTCGTGGCCGGTGTCGGGACCGAAGCGCTCGAAGGTCGGCCGATCGTGGTTGCGCAGCACCCCGGCGTGGACGGTCATCACCAGGCCGTCGTCGACGCTCATGCGGGCGGACTGCAGCAGCAGGTGCGCGGCGAGGACGCGGCTGCCCTCGGCGTCGATCGTGCCGGCGCGGGCGCGGGCGAAGAGGGACTGCGCCTCGGCGGGGTCGAGGTCGACGGTCAGCGGCTCCAGCACTCCGTGGTCGGCGGAGACGGCGCCGTGGTCGAGGAAGTACCGGCGCCGGGCGCGGAGGGCCTCGAGGAATCCGGGGAAGCTGGACTCCTTCGTTCCGGTGGCGGCGGCCAGGGCGGCGACGCGCTCGGGCCAGCCGGGGGTGGAGGGATCGAGGTAGGCGTCGGGGCGGAAGGTCGGCAGCACGCGGCCCGGGAACGCCGGATCCTCCGCCAGAGCCCGATGGACGGCCAGGTCGTCCAGTGGATCGTCGGTCGTCGCCAGCACCTCGATCCCGAACCGCTCGAAGAGCGCCCGCGGGCGGAAGGCGTCGGACGCCAGCCGGGCCCCGATCGCCGCGAAGAGGGCGTCGGCGGTGGAGGCGTCGGGCTGCTCGGTGATGCCGAACTGCTCGGCGAGGATCGACTGGAGCCAGTAGCCCGAGGCGGTTCCCGCGAAGATCCGCCAGTGCGCGCAGAACGTGCGCCACACCTCCTCCGGGCCGGCGAGGCGCTCGCCTCCGGGGATGCCGAGATCGCCGAGGTCGATCCCGGCGGAGTGGAGCAGCCGGGTGACGTAGTGGTCGTGCCGGAGGAAGAGCTCGGACGCGTCGGCGAAGGGGCGGTCCTCGAGCAGGAGGCGCGGATCCACGTGCCCGTGCGGGGAGAGGATCGGCAGGTCGGCGACGCTCGCGTGGAGATCGCGGGCGATCGCCCGGGTCGTCGGGTCGATCGGCAGGAGTCGGTCGGGATCGTTCAGCAGCTTCGTCGGCACGGGGCCATCCAAGTATGGGTGCCGAGGAGTGTCAACCGATTGCCAGAGGTGTCGCACCGGATGGCGCGCCGGGCGCGGACCGGGGTCAGGAGTCGCGGCGGGGCCCCGTCGAGGCGCGCGGGACGAACTCCGTCGGCAGGTCGTCGGCCCGCTCCGGAGGCTCCTCGTCGCCGAGCACCCGGCGGACCGCCCGCTCGCCCATCCGGCCCAGCGGTGCGCTGATGGTCGACAGCGGCGGCGAGGTGAAGTCGCTCCCGAAGATGTCGTCGAAGCCGATGATGCTGAGCTGCTCCGGGATCGCGACGCCCGACTCCTGAGCCGCGCGCATCAGTCCGATGGCGACCAGGTCGTTGTAGGCGATCACCGCGCCGACGCCGGAGGCGGTCACCCTCGCGAGCGCGCTCCTCCCGCCCTCGAGGGTCGAGACGCCCGGCCCGATCTCGACGACCGTCATGCCCCGCTGCGGAGCGCGGTCGAGGAGGAGCTCCCATCGCGCGGCGCTCATCCACGAGTCGGGCGGACCGGCGATGAAGGCGAGGGAGCGGTGGCCGAGGGCCGCGAGGTGGTCGAGCGCGGCGTCGATCCCGGGGGCGAGATCGGGCACGATCCCCGCGACGCCGGGGACCACGCGGTTGAGGACGACGACGGGGATGCGCCCGGCCAGCGCGATGATCTCCTCGTCGCTGAGGCGGGTGCTGACGAGGACGAGCCCGTCGGTGGAGGCGGCGATGCGGTCGGCCGCCTCGGCCTCGCGCTCCCCGGACTCCTGCGACTCGGCGAGGATCATCGTGAAGCCGCGGAGCGACGCCGCCCGCTCCGCTCCGCGCACGGCGGGGAAGAAGGCCGGGTTGGTGATGTCGGCCACCAGCAGCCCGAGGGTCGAGGTGCGGCCCGTCGGCAGCGCGCGCGCCATCGGGTTGAGCCGGTAGCCCAGCTCCTTCGCGGCGGCGCGGATCCGCTGCTCGGTCGCGGCGTTCAGCCGTCCGGGCGTGCTCAGCCCGCGGGAGACGGTGGAGGGGGCGACGCCGGCGAGTCGGGCGACGTCGTAGATCGTCGTCGCGGAGCGGCCGCGGCGTCTCGCGGCGGAGGGGCCGGTGGGCGCGTCTTCGCTGGGCACGATCGCGGTCTTCTCTCGAGGGGCACGGCGGCGGACGGGGCGCCGTCCGCCGCCCATGCTGCCACAGGGCCGAGAAGCCCGCCCGGCCCGTCGCTCGCGTCCGGGTCGGGCCGGATCGGGGAGCCCGCGCTCCGGGAGGCCGCCGTCGCCGGTCGGCCGCCCACCGCTCCGGTCCCGTCCAGCGCGGCTCCGCGCGGCTCCGCCCCGTCAGCTCCGCTCCGGGAACGCCCCCTCGTCGCGGATGCGCTCGTTGAGCGCCGCCAGGAACACGCCCTCGTCGAGGTCGAGCGGTACCTCGCGTCCCGTCCAGCTCGAGTAGTGGATGGCGTTGGCGAGCCGGACCCCGAGGATCCCCTCCGCCCCGGGTGCGAGCAGCGGCGTGCCGTGCAGGATGCTGTCCGCGAAGTCCTGCAGGACGGCCGTGTGCTGCTCGCCCCAGACCGACGCCGACTCGATGCGCTCCGTCGTGGAGAGGCCCGCGGTGTCGTAGCGACCGCTGAGCAGGAGGCCCACGTCCTCGGCGCTGAGGGCGGCGCTGACCTCGCGCTCGGGGGCGTTCAGCCGGGTGATCGTCGCGACCCGGGAGTCGTCGACGACGATCCGGCCGCGGTCGCCGACGATCTCGAGGCGGTCGGTGCCGATCGGGTCGTGCGTCGTGGTGACCAGCACGCCGGTCGTGCCCCCGCCGAAGTCGGCGAGCACCGTCACCTCGTCCTCCACCGCGATGTCGCGGCACCGCCCGTAGCCGGCCTTCGCGACCACCGACTCCGGCACTCCGCACAGCCACTGCCACAGGTCGAGCTGGTGGGGCGCCTGGTTGACCAGGACGCCTCCGCCCTCGCCTCCCCAGGTCGCGCGCCACGCGCTCTGGTCGAAGTAGGCCTGCGGCCGCCACCAGGTCGTGATGATCCAGTTCGAGC
>NZ_PSVU01000046.1:0-29333 GCF_002932515.1 Rathayibacter sp. AY1D5 | reverse complement strand
GATCCGCGTCCGATCCGACGCACCCTGACCACTCAGATCCCCGTCCGTCCGTGCGGATCGCCCACCTTCTTCGACTCGCTCGACCCGCGCTCGCGCAGGAACACGGCGAGCGCCGCCATGCTGCCCACCGCGAGGAACTCCGACTGCCAGTTCTGGAGCGTCCGGTTCCAGAAGTCGGCGGAGGAGACGTAGCCGAGCCAGTCGACGGGCGCCTCCAGGCTCGTCAGCTGCTCCTCGTTGTAGGCCACGACGCCCGTCACCGACTGCGCCGCCCAGGACAGCAGGAACACCGCCCCCATCACCAGCAGCAGCGAGTGCGAGAACAGCGCCTGCCGCAGGCCGCCGGCGGACGCCGAGGGCGGCGAGTCGTCCTCCGCGGACGCCCCCGCCTTCTGCTGCTCGTCGGTCTCGAGGCCCTCCTCGCCCACCCGCTTCGACTCGGGCGAGCCGCACTGCACGAGCCAGACGGTCGCGCCGATGTAGAGGAAGAACTGGAGGTACTCCGACTGCCAGTTCTCGGCGACGTCGATCGCGAAGTCGGAGGAGGTGACGAAGCGCCAGTAGCCGACCTCCCGCAGCCCCTCCGCGACCTGGGTGTCGTTGTACGCGGCGAGCCCGGCGAACGACTGCCCGAGGAGAGCGAGCAGGAAGATCGCGAGGAAGAACAGCGAGAGTCCGTTCTGGCGCAGGAAGCGGCGCATCCGGCTCACCTCCCGAGGATCCCGACGGCGAAGAACCCGATCAGGCCGAGCACGATCACGGCGTAGTACAGGGCGGAGGCAGTGCGCACGTCAGCTCCCGTCCAGGACGCAGTCGAAGGGCGCGTCCGCCACCGGCGCGCAGCCGGCCGCGCGCACCAGCCAGCCGTCGTCGCCCGGAGTGAGGAACACCACGGTGCCGCCGGAGCGCACGATCGCCGCCCGGCCGTAGACCTCGGCGTCCCCTGCTCCGTCTTCCGCGATCCCGAGCTCCAGCACGCCGCCGGGGCAGTCGCCCTCCCGGTCCTCCACGGCCTCGCGGGCGGAGCCGGTGAGCAGCGCGCACGCCGCGCGGCCGTCGCCGTCGGCGAGCGCGGAGAGGAAGGCGTCGGCCGCGCGGCGGGCCGCCGTGCCGTCCGCGGAGCATCCGCAGAGCGCGAGCACGAGAGCCGCCGTCGCGGCCGTCGCGGGGACGGAGCGCGATCGAGGGAGCATCATGGCCAGGGAAGCTACTCCCGGGCCCGACCACCGGGCAGAGGGTTGCCATCGGGCCCTGCGGGCCCCGCGACCGGATCGTTACCGAAGCGCACCGCCGTGCTGTTGCGTCACAAGAATTGTTCACGGTAACATTTCGACGCGGCGCTGCTTCGGCCGGCGCCCACTGCACATCCTGCACTCACCGCACCTCGGGCCGCTAGGCCCGCATTCGAGGCCCTTCGGGGTCCACCATCTCGGGCACTCTCTTCGTGCCCGCGATCTCAAGGAGGAGATCTATGTCCAAGACGAGGCGTATCGGCCAGTTCCTGGGTTTCGCAGCAGTCGGCGCACTCGCGTTCGGACTCGCGGGCTGCTCGGGCGGTTCCGGCACCGATTCGGGCTCCGGCTCGAGCGGTGACCTCACCACCGTCGGCTTCGTGGCCGTCGGCCCCGAGGGCGCGTGGCGCCAGGCGAACGAGACCAACATCGAGGACACGTTCACCAAGGACGCCGGCTTCGACCTGAAGTACGCACCCGCCACCAACGGAGACCAGAAGTCGCAGATCGACTCCTTCACCTCCTTCGTGGACGAGGGCGTCGACATCATCCTGCTCTCCGCCACGGAGGGCTCCGGCTGGGAGGACTCGCTCGAGCGCGCCCAGGAGGCCGAGATCCCGGTCATCCTGATCGACCGCGGCATCGAGCCGGACAACACCGACCTCTACGTGACCCGCATCGCGCCGGACAACATCGCGGTCAGCACCTCGGTCGCCGACTGGGCCAAGACCACCTTCCCGAGCGGCGCGAAGTACTTCACGCTCGAGGGCCCCGCGGGCGTCTCGGTCGTCAACGAGCGCAACGAGGGCTGGGACGAGGTCATCGGCGCCGACTCGAAGTTCACCAAGATCGGCGCGCAGACCGCGAACTGGTCCACCGAAGAGGCCAAGAGCGTCTTCGAGACCGTCCTGAAGTCGAACAACAACGACGTCCAGCTGGTCTTCGCACAGAACGACGAGATGGGCCTCGGCGCCGTCCAGGCCGTCCAGGAGGCCGGCCTCACCCCCGGCACCGACGTCAAGATCGCCACGATCGACGGCACCAAGAACGCCCTGCAGGCGCTGGCCGACGGCGAGCTGAGCTTCGTCGCCGAGTACAACCCGCTGTTCGGCGAGACCGCCCTCGACGCGGTCGAGAAGACCCTGGCCGGCGAGACGGTCGAGTCCTCGATCGTCGTCCCGAGCGAGACCTTCGACTCGCCCGAGGCCGCCACCACCGCGCTGCCCGACCGCAAGTTCTAGTCGCTCAGCACCACCGGTCGCCCGGCGTCGTCCTCGACGCGGCACCACTCCCCCGGAGCGACCGGGGCCGGCCCACCCGCCGGCCCCGGTCGCTCCGACCCTTCGGCGCACCTGTTCGGCTGCGCCCCGCTCGAGAACGGAACGACGCGACATGACAGGTTCGCCTCCGATCGTCGAGATGAAGAACATCTCGATCAGCTTCCCCGGCGTGAAAGCCCTCGACGGCGTCGACTTCCGCCTGTTCCCGGGCGAGGTCCACACCCTCATGGGTGAGAACGGCGCCGGCAAGTCCACGCTCATCAAGGCCCTCACCGGCGTCTACCGCATCGACAGCGGAGACATCGTGATCGACGGGGAGACCCGTCGCCTGACCGGCACCGCCGACTCGCAGGCCGCGGGCATCTCCACCGTGTACCAGGAGGTCAACCTGGTCACGAACCTCTCCATCGGAGAGAACGTGATGCTCGGCTACGAGGTCCGCGGACCCTTCGGCATCAACTGGAAGGCCACGCACCAGGCCGCGAAGGTCGCGCTCGAGAAGCTCGGCCTCGGCCACCTCAACACGCGCCAGTCGCTCGCCTCGCTCTCGATCGCGATGCAGCAGCTGGTCGCGATCAGCCGCTCGACGGTGAGCGACTCCAAGGTGCTCATCCTCGACGAGCCGACCTCGAGCCTGGACGCGAACGAGGTCGAGAACCTCTTCGTGGTCATCCGCCGCCTCCGCGCGGAGGGCGTCGCGATCCTCTTCGTCTCGCACTTCCTCGACCAGGTCTACGCGATCAGCGACCGCCTGACGGTGCTGCGCAACGGCACCTTCGTCGGCGAGTACCTGACCCACGAGCTCGACCGCACCTCGCTGATCTCGAAGATGATCGGTAAGGACATCGCGGCGCTGCGCTCCCTCGACTCCGAGCGCGAGAGCCAGGACCACCTCTACCGCGACGCCCCGCTCTACACCGCGAAGGGCATCGGCAAGAAGGGCTCCATCGAGAGCACCGACCTGACGCTGCACCGCGGCGAGGTCGTCGGCTTCGCCGGGCTCCTCGGCTCCGGCCGCACCGAGCTCGCGCGCCTGATCTACGGCGTCGACAAGCCCGACACCGGCGAGATCACGATGCACGGCAAGAAGATCGACGTCCCGACGCCGACCGCCGGTCTCGCCCACAAGATCGCGTTCTCGAGCGAGAACCGCCGCGACGAGGGCATCATCCGCGACCTCTCGGTCCGCGAGAACCTCATCCTCGGCGTGCAGGCCAAGCGCGGCTGGGCCCGCCCCCTCTCCAAGAAGGAGAAGGACGAGATCGTCGGCAAGTACCTCATCGAGCTCAACGTGCGCCCGGCCGACCCCGACCGCCCGATCAGCAAGCTCTCCGGCGGCAACCAGCAGAAGGTCCTCCTCGGCCGCTGGCTCGCCACCGCCCCCGAGATCCTCATCCTCGACGAGCCGACCCGCGGCATCGACGTCGGAGCGAAGGCCGAGATCCAGGAGAAGGTCGTCGCCCTCGCCGGCGAGGGCGTCGCCGTGGTCTTCATCTCGTCCGAGCTCGACGAGGTCGTCCGCCTCAGCGACCGCATCATCGTCCTGAAGGACCACCGCGTGATCGCGGAGATCCTCAACGGTCCCGCTGTCACTGCGGAGTCGATCGTCACTACCATCGCCGCAGAGGGAGTCGTCGACGAGGACGTCGTCGTCCTCGAGAGCGCCACGCAGGAGGCCGCATCATGAGCAGCGACACCCGACCCGCCCGGGGATCCGTCCTCGGCGGGATCATCCGCCGCCAGTACTTCTGGGGAGTCGTGGCGATCGCCCTGCTCCTCCTCGTCAACGTCGTCAAGGACCCGGGCTACCTGGCCGTCTCGGTCAGCCCCACCACCGGCTACCTCGTCGGCAACGTCATCGACATCGCCCGCGCCGCCGCTCCGATCCTGATGATCGCCGTCGGCATGTGCCTGGTCGTCGCGACCGGGGGCATCGACCTCTCGGTCGGCTCGATCATGGTCGTCGCCGGCGCCGTCTCGATGGAGTTCCTCAACTCCGCGGGAGCGCCCGACTCGCTCGGCGCGGCAGCGGGAGCCTTCGCGGTCGCCCTCCTCGTGGCCGCCGTGCTCGGAGCCGTGAACGGCATCCTGGTCTCGGTGGTGGGCCTCCAGCCCTTCATCAGCACGCTGGTCGTGATGCTCGCGGGCCGCGGCCTGGCGAAGGTCATCACCGGCGGCCAGAACACCGCCGCCACCAACGAGCCCTTCCGCTGGCTCGCGAACGGGTACGTCTTCGGGCTCCCGGTCGTGTTCCTCCTCGCCATCGCCATCGTCGTGGTCGTCGGAGTCCTGGTGCGCCGCAGCGCCCTCGGCCTGATGATCGAGGCCATCGGCATGGACCCGAAGGCGGCCCGCCTCGCGGGCATCAATCGCCGGGGCCTGCTGATGACCGCCTACATCGGCAGCGGCATCCTCGCCGGAGTCGCGGGCGTGTTCGCCACGGCGAGCGTGATGACGGTCGACGTCTCGCGCACCGGCTACCAGCTCGAGCTCGACGCGATCCTCGCGGTCGTCATCGGCGGCACCTCGCTCGCCGGCGGCAAGTTCAACATCACCGGTGCCGCCGTGGGCGCGATCCTGATCGCCACCCTCGACAAGACCGTCGTGTTCCTCGGAGTCTCGTCCTCCGCGACGCCCGCCTTCAAGGCGATCGTCATCGTCGCGCTCTGCCTCCTGCAGTCCGAGCGCGTCCGCTCCGCCTTCAAGTCCCGTCGCGAGGCGCGCCGCAGCGTCCCGCAGAAAGAGGCGATCCCCGCATGAGTGCCGTGATGACCCGCTCCGCCCCTCCGGCGAGCACCAAGCGCACCTCCGGGGCGCGCGGCTGGCTGAGCCAGCACCTGGACAAGCTGCCCACCCTGGCCGCGCTGATCATCTTCTTCGGGATGATCGTCTACGGCGAGGCCGCCTACGGCCGGATCCTGCAGGCGAGCACGATCTCGAACCTGCTGGTCAACAACGCGCACCTGATCATCCTCGCCGTGGGCCTCACCTTCGTGATCCTCACCGGCGGCATCGACCTCTCGGTCGGCGCGGTGATCGCGTTCAGCAGCGTGAGCGGCGTGCTCCTGATCAACGCCGGCTGGAACCCCTGGCTCGTGATGGTCCTGATGGTCGTGATCGGCGCCCTGTTCGGCGTGATCTCCGGCGTCCTGATCCAGTACTTCAACGTGCAGCCGTTCATCGCGACGCTCGCGATGATGTTCCTGGCCCGCGGTCTCGCCTCCATGCTGAGCACCGTCCCGGAGCGCCTCCCCGAGGACTCGGCCGTGCTGAGCCTGGCCACGCCGATCAAGCTGATCGACGGCCCGAAGGTCAACGACTTCGTCATCAGCCCCGGCGTGATCATCGCGATCCTCGTCGTGGCCGGCGCGTTCTTCGTGCTGCACCGCACCCGCCTGGGCCGCACGGTCTACGCGATGGGCGGCTCCGAGCAGTCGGCGGCCCTGATGGGCCTCCCGGTGGTGCGGACCAAGCTGTTCATCTACATCATCAGCGGCACGCTCGCCGGTCTCGCCGGTGTGGTCTACACCGCCCGCCTCGGCAGCGCGCAGAACATCACCGGCACCGGCTGGGAGCTCGACGCCATCGCGGCGACCGTCATCGGCGGCACGCTGCTCACCGGCGGCGTCGGCTTCGTGCTCGGCTCGGTGGTCGGCGCCCTGGTGCTCGGCCTGATGAACGTCCTGATCACCCGCGACGGCGGCATCCCGCCGGAGGCGACCACGATCATCACCGGAGGCATCCTCCTGGTCTTCGTCCTCCTCCAGCGCGCCGTCATGGCCCGCAGCAAGACCTGACCGGGCTCCGGCCCGGTCTCCCTTGGCGCCCCCTCGTCCCTCCGCGGACGAGGGGGCGCCGTCGTGTCCGAGGCGCTCCGCCGGCCTCAGGAGGCGGAGCGGCTGAGCGTCAGCGCGGCCTGCTCGCGGGTGCGGTAGCCGCACTCCTCGGCGAGGCGGGCGAAGTCGGCAGGGCCCCGCCGCCGCAGGCCGATGCGGCGCCGGAGGGTGCCCGCCCGGCGCGTCTCGATCTCCTCCGCCGGCGTGCGGCCGAGGAACGCGAAAGCCTGCGCGAGCATGCGGGGGCAGACGAGCAGCTCCCGGGCGAGCACCGCGGCGGAGAACGCCGGGTCGCGGTGGCGCGCCTCGATCACCGGGATCGCCTCCGCGTAGACCTGGTCGGCGCTCCGGGTCCGGACCCGCGGAGCGCTGTGCTCGACGATCCCCTCCATCAGCAGCTCGCTCGCCCGCCTCACGCCGGCGGCCCCGAGCACGGCCGGATCACCCTCGATCAGACTGTTGGCGAGGGCACGGGCAGGCGTCCAGACCGACTCGCGCACCGGCACGACCTCGTTGATCCGCTCGCGGACCCACCGGTGCTCGAGCACGGCGGCGTCGAAGCTCCAGGTGTACGAGAGGGTGGGCCGCCGGTAGTCGATGCGTGCCGCGGTCCTCGCCTCGAGGACGAGGACGCTGTTCGGCACCGCCTCGAGCGAGCCCTCCTCGAGGATCATGTCTCCCCCGCCCTCCACGATCAGGGACACGTGCACCTCCTCGGACTCGGCAGCCCGGTCGAACGCCGGCGGACGGTCGACCCTGATCCCCCGCGGCGCCCAGACCCGCGTCACCCGGAGGCCCGGCCCGTACGCAGCATCCCAGCGGAGTCCCCGGGCGCCCGCCTGCGGCTCGTCCCACGCGCCGATGAACTCCTGCATCCGCTCCTCTGCGGCCCCCATCTCCCGCCTCCTCCGCGTCGAACGAACAGAATCCCTCATCTGTCGATCACCGCCGGACGTTCGCACGGATCTCCCAGGCCTCCGCGCCTCGCACTCGGAATCCGGCCGCACGCCGTCGCCGGACCGGGAGGACGGCCACGGGGACCGTCCCGGTCAGCGGCGCTGGGAGAGCCGCCACAGCGCGCGGCGAGCGCTCCCCTCGGAGGCGAAGCCCGCCTCCTCGGCCGCGCGCGCGAAGTCGGCCGTCGCCAGGGACCGCCCGCCGATCAGGAGCAGGAGGGTGCCCGCCCGGCGCCGCTCGAGCTCGTCGTCGGCCGTCCGCCTGAGGAAGGAGAACGCGCGAGCCAGCGTCAGCTCCGACACCAGGAGCTCGCGGGCGAGCCGGGCGGCGGTGAAGGCGGGATCGCGGTGGCGCTCCTCGATCAGGGCCATGGCCTCGCCGTAGACGTCCTCGGCGCGGGGACGCCTGCGCGGTGCGGAGCCCTCGACCAGCTCCTTCAGGAAGGCCTCGCCCGCCCGGGCGACGGCGGGCTGCTCCGCCAGAGCGTGGTCGCCGTCGAGGAGACCGTTCATCAGCGCCCGCGCCGGGGCCAGGAAGCAGCCGGCGACGGGCAGGACCTCGCCGAAGCGCTCCGTGAGCCAGCGCTGCTCCCGCGCCCGCTCGCCGAGCACCCAGGCGTAGATCACGGTCGAGCGGGGGAAGCGCGCCCCGGTCCGCGGCTCCGCGTCGATGACCACCAGATCACCACTGCCGCACTCGAGCGTCCGTCCGTCCTGTCGGATGCGTCCTCCGCCCTCGACGACCAGCAGCAGATGCGCGCCCGGCGGGCAGCGCGACTGCGGCTTCTGCTCGAGAACGCAGCCACCGGGGATCCACAGTCTGGCGATCTCGAAGCCGAGCGAGCCCGTCGCCTCGACCCGCAGTCCAGAACGGGCCTCCACGCCGTTCCAGTGCTCGGCCATCCGCCGGTACATCTCGGCCGATCTCGACCTCATCGGGCGCCCCCTCCTCGCGGGCACGCTGACGCCTCACCACGGGAGTGATTCGCAGCCCGCGCGTGCTCCGTTTGTCACCGGACCGGTCACAGCGGACGGCGACGCTCCCGCTCACCGCGCCGGCGGCGCCCCGGCGGCAGCGTGCGACCGACGGGATCACCGGGTCAGGAGGGCGATCGCGACTCGGAACGGCGCCGGAGCACACCACTCCCTCCTCACGGCGGCGCCACTTCCTCCTCACCTGCCCCCGAGCGCTTGGGCCGACCGACCGCCCGCGGGAAGACTCCCCAGCGGTACGGCGCCCGTCGTACCCGCCGAAGCGCCCGAGCGGACGACGACCGTCCTCCGAGCAGGCCGCCGGCGAGAAGACAGACCGAGGAGCTTCACTGTGACTTCAGACAACTCTCCCGCTGAGCAGGGTCCGCTGAGGCGACGCACCGTCGTCGCCGGCGCCACCTGGTCCCTGCCCGTGATCGCCGCAGCGACGGCCACCCCGGCCGCCGCCGCCTCTGCCACGCAGACCCTCGTGTTCAGCTCCATCCCGACCATGATCGCGTGCATGCCCAACACGGCGCCGATCACGCTGACCCTCACCGGCGGCAACGTCGCGAACGTCCCTGTGCGGGTGAACACCCCGCCCGGCTTCCGCTTCGGAGGGAGCGGGACCGACACCTTCCTGACCGACGCGAACGGAGTCGCCACCATCCCCGCCGGCAGCGTCATCGCCGGCCCCTCGACAGGCTCGGCCCTCGCCTTCGGCGGCTCGGCGAAGACGAACGCCCCGTTCCCGGTCCGCCAGACCGGCGACCTGCAGTACAGCACGGGCCTCGCCACTGTTCCCGAGAACTCCGGATTCATCCACACCTCCTCGCAGGGTGTGAACGGCAACGTCTCCGTCAAGGCGAACGGCGACATCTGGCAGTACCGGCAGTCGGACGGCTGGCAGAAGCTCGGCACGGGCGCCTCCACGGAGCCCAGCACGTCCGGGCTCACGCAGCAGCCGGACGGAACCTACAACGCGCACTGGATCAAGGACGGAGTCCTCCAGTACGGCAAGGCGCTCGCGACCGTTCCGAACAACTCCGGATTCGTCCGCACCTACGGTCAGGGCGCGGACGGGAACGTCTCCATCAAGTCGAACGGCGACGTCTGGCGGTACAACCGCCAGGCCGACGAGTGGACCCTTCTGGGCACCGGCGCCAGCACCGAGCCGAGCGCGGCCGGCATCTCCGCGAACCCGGCCGGGACCCTGAACGTCCACTGGATCAAGAACGGAGTCCTGCAGTACGGCACCGCAGCGGCCACCGTGCCGACCAACTCCGGATTCGTCCGCGTCTACGGCCTCGGCACCCGCGGCACGATCGCCGTGAAGTCGAACGGCGACATCTGGCGGTACACCCCGCAGGGCAACGTCTGGGACCTCGTCGGCACCGGAGCCAGCACCGAGCCGAGCGCCGCCGGACTGACCCAGCGGCCGGGCGGGACCTTCGAGATCCACTGGATCAAGGACGGGGTCCTGCAGTACGGCACCCGGCTCGCGACCGTTCCGGAGAACTCCGGGTTCGTCCGCACCTACGGTCAGGGAGCGGATGGGAACGTCTCCGTGAAGGCGAACGGCGACATCTGGTACTACAGCCCGGCGCAGAACACGTGGACCAAGATCGGCTCCGGTGCCAGCACCGGCCCCGATGCGGCCGGGATCACCGCCCAGGGAGACAGCGCGCTGAACCCCCACTGGATCAAGGCGAGAACCGACTGCCGCTGATCCGCGCCCGGCGGCCCTCTCCGCCCGCGTCCTGCCGGACCGCGGGCGAGGAGGGCCGCCTCCGCCCTCCCGCCGAGGACGGGCGCCTCGTCCGAGGAGGAACGCGCCACCCCGTCTCGGCGCCCCTCCCCCGGCCTAGCGTGGTCACCGCCCGCGCACCCCGTCCCCGCTGCGAAGGAGCCCGGTGACCGCTTCCGAGCAGCCGGCCGCCCCGCGCGGTCTCGTCGAGACGCTGCAGCTGAGCGGTCCCCGCGTGGAGGCGTGGCTGAGGAGCCTCGGCTGGGCGAGCGACGGAGCTCCGCCCCTGCACCTCGCCGGGGACGTGCTCGCCGTCGACGGCTTCCGGCTGAGCCGCCTCTGGCACACACCCGGCACGCTCCGGACCGACCCGCCCCTCCCCGCCCCCGACCGGGCCGAGGTCGACCTCATCGTCCCGGTCGCCGGCGAGATCGTCGTCGACGGCCCTCTCGAGGCCGCTCGTCTGCGACCCGGCGGGCTCGCCCTCCTCCGACGCGACGACTCCGCTCGGTTCCGGGCGGAGGAGGACTCCGCCTGGCTGGCGCTGAGGACGTCCTGGGGCAGGCTCGGCCTCACGAGCGCACAGTCCGACGGGCCGTCCTGCACCCTGCTCGCCGCCGACAGCTACAGCGGCGCCTTCGTCTCCCTCGTCAACGCGACCCTCAACGCGGACCTCGCGGCGGGCGATCCCGGCTTCAGCGAGCTGCGCCGGGCGCTCGAGGCGACCGCGTCGGCCCTGATCAAGCAGAGCCTGCCGCCCGCCCGTCCGGAGGACGGACTCGAGGGCGTCCTCCTCCGCGCGATCGCCGTCATCGATGCGGAGGCGGGTGACGCGGACTTCACCGCCGGCGTTCTCGCGATGCGGCTCCGCGTCTCGCGGGCGACGCTGGACCGTGCCTTCCACCGCCGGGGCACGACCGTGGCCGCGACCCTCCGCGAGCGGCGCGTGCACCTCGCCGCGTCGCTGCTCGCCGCGAGCCCGTCGCTCTCGCCCTCGGCTCGCGCGGCCGTGGCCGAGCGGGCCGGCTTCCGGACGCTGAGGGCGATGGACCGCGCGCTGAGCCGTTCGCGCGACGTCGACCGCGGCTGATCCGACCGGACATCGGCGTACGCGTCGCTCCAGGATGCACTCGGGATTCGTCGAACCGGTTCGCCTCTCCTCTGGAGTGTCGGGAAATGATCCGGTTAGGCTCTTCACGTTGTCGTCAACATAGTGTTACCGTGAACATTGCCGCGTACGAAGCCGGCACACTCCCTCCCCTCAGCAATGGTGCCGACCCTGGAGCAAAGCGCGATGAAGCCTTTCCTGCGACCACTCGTCCTCGTGACGGCCGTGGCCCTCACCGTCCCCCTTCTGACGGCCCAGTCGGCGAGCGCAGCTCCCTCCGACAGCCTCGTCCTGCGCTACGCGCTCGACGAGACGAGCGGCACGACCGTCGCCGACAGCTCGGGCAAGGGCCGCACCGGCACGCTCGTCAACGGAGCCGCTCCTCGCGGAGCCGCGGGCGTCGCCCTCGACGGGACCGACGACTACGTCAAGCTGCCCAACGACCTGCTCGCGGGCCTGAACTCGATCACGGTCAGCACCGAGGTCCTGGTGAACGCGAACCAGGGCACGCCCTACTTCATCTGGGGCCTCGGCAACACGACGAACGGCGCCGGGAACGGCTACCTCTACACGACGGGCAACGGCTACAAGGCCTCGATCGCCACCGGCAACTGGACCACCGAGCAGACCGTCAACTCCAACGCGAACCTCGCGCGCAGCGTCTGGAAGACCCTCACCTACACGCTCGACGACGCGAGCGACACCGCACGCCTCTACCTCGACGGCACCCAGGTCGCGCAGCAGACAGGAGTGACCATCACTCCCGCCGCGATCGGCAACGGCACCACCACCGCGAACGCGATCGGCCGCTCCGTCTACACGGCGGACAAGACCCTCGCCGGCTCGGTCCGCGACTTCCGCGTCTACAGCACGGCGCTCAGCGCGGCCGACGTCGCGACCCTCCAGGCCCCGGACAGCACGCGCGTCTCCCGCGACTCCGCCGCCCTGGACCTCGGGAGCCTCTCCTCGGTCTCCGCGAACCTCACCCTCCCGACGACCGGCCCCAACGGCTCCGCCATCGCCTGGGCCTCGAGCAACTCCGCGGTCGTCTCGACCAGCGGAGTCGTCACGCCACCCGCGACCGGGGTCGCCTCGGTCGAGCTGACCGCCACGACCACCCGCGGCTCGGCCACGGCCACCCGCACCTTCACCGCCACCGTGCCCGCCAAGGACGTGAACGCCGACGCCCAGAAGGCGCTCGACGCCCTCTCGATCGTCAACTCCGGCGACGTCCGCGGCAACGTGACGCTGCCCGCGAAGGCCGGCTCCTACGACGTCGCCTGGTCCTCCTCGAACACGGCCGTGCTCAGCACGACCGGCGTCGTGAAGCGCCGGTCCGCCGCCACGCCCGTCACACTCACCGCGACGATCGCCGGCACGACCGCGACCCGGCAGCTGCCCGTCACGGTGACCGCGGCTCCCGCGGACCTCGACACCGAGTACGACGCGGGCTACCTCTGGACCCACTTCGCCTCGACCGACTACGAGAAGATCTACTTCGGCTCCAGCACCGACGGTCTGCACTGGTCGAAGCTCAACAACGACAAGGCCGTGCTCGCCAACCTCGGCGGCACCCTCGGCGTCCGCGATCCGCACCTCGTGCGCTCCCCCACCGGCGACGAGTACTGGATCATCGGCACCGACCTGCACGCCGAGGGCACCGCTCCCGGCGGCACCTGGGACCAGACCAACGCGAGCAAGAACCTCGTCGTCTGGCGCTCGACGGACCTCGTGAACTGGAGCGATCAGAGCATCGTCTTCGCCGGCTTCCCCGACGCGGGCAACGTCTGGGCTCCTGAGGCGATCTGGGACGACGCGACCGGCCAGTACTACGTCTACTGGGCCGCCCGCGACAAGACGCTGACCGGCGGGGCCTCCGCCCAGCGCGTCTACGTCTCGACCACGCGCGACTTCGTCGGCTTCTCCACCCCGAAGGTCTGGCTGGACGAGAACCCCGCCGCCGGCGGCGGGAGCCGCGGCAGCATCATCGACACGACCATCGCGAAGGAGGGGGACACGTACTACCGCTTCTCCACCGCCGACTGGCGCACGGTCGTCGACAAGGCCCCGAGTCTCGCCGGCCCCTGGACTCGCGTGATCGGCTTCGGCGAGGAGAAGTCCCGCGGCCTCTCCGACCACCTCGAGGGCCTCACCGTCTACCAGCTGCCCGACGGCCGCTGGGTCGTCATGGGCGACTCGTTCGGCTACTCCGCCTACGTCACCGACACCCTCGCGGACATGCGGTTCACGGCGCTTCCTGTCGGCACCACCGGCGCGAACACGTACTCGTTCTCGAAGCCCTTCCGCCACGGCTCGGTGCTCCGCCTCTCGAGCGCTGAGGAAGCGCGCCTGACGGCCGCCTACGGCACCAGCAGCACCGGCCCCGCCGCGAAGCCGGTCAACGCGGCCGGCGAGATCCTCCGCTACACCTTCGACGGCGGCTCGGGCACCACGGTGCGCGACAGCTCGGGCAACAACCAGAACGGCACGCTGCCCTCGGGTGGCACCTGGAAGGACGGCGCCCTACAGCTCGACGGCACCGACGACTACGTCAAGCTGCCGAACGACCTGCTCGCCGGAGTGACGGACCTCACCATCCAGTCCGACGTCTGGATCGACCCCGCGCAGGGCGGCGCCTACTTCCTCTACGGCCTGGGCAACACCACGAACGGCGCCGGCGACGGCTACCTCTTCACCTCGGGCAACAACTACCGCACCAGCATCGCGACCGGGAACTACACCACCGAGCAGACCGTCGCCGGCGGCTCGGCCCTCCCCCGCGGCACCTGGGCGCACCTGACGTACACGCTCTCCGGCACCACCGGCACGATCTACCTCGACGGAGTGAAGGTCGCCAGCGGCACCGTCACGACCGACCCGAAGGACATCGGCGGCGGCTCCACCTCGGCGAACTACATCGGGCGCTCGAACTACGACGCCGACAACCGCTTCCGCGGCCAGATCCGCGAGTTCTCGGTCTACAACCGGGCCCTCAGCGCCTCCGAGGTGCTCGCCGCCTCCGGCAACACGTCGGCCCTGGTCGACCTGTCGCTCAGCGGCGACGTCCTGAAGACGGCCCCGATCGTCGACTCGGCGAGCAGGACGGTCACCTTCCCGGTGAAGCCGGGGACCGACCTGACGAAGCTCACCCCGACCTTCTCCACCGCGGCCGGCGTCACGGCGAGCCCCGCCTCCGGCACCGTCCGCGACCTCTCCACCCCGCAGACGGTCGTGCTCACGCCCGCCGCCGGCGGCACCGCGACCACCTGGACCCTGAAGGCCGTCGTCATGAAGTCCCCGGTCCTCGCAGGCCTGAACGCCGACCCGAACATCGCGGTCTTCGGCGACACCTACTACCTGTACGCGACCTCGGACGGCTTCGCCGGCTGGGGCGGCAAGACCTTCTACGCCTGGTCCTCGAAGAACCTCATCGACTGGACCCGCTCGGAGCAGCCCTTCCTGACGCTCGACGGCGCGAACGGCAACGTGCCGTGGGCGACCGGCAACGCCTGGGCGCCGACGATCATCGAGAAGAACGGGAAGTACTACTTCTACTTCTCCGGCGAGAACTCCTCGCTGAACCGCAAGACGATCGGAGTCGCCGTCTCGGACAGCCCGATGGGCCCGTTCACGGCGCAGCCGACCGCGATGATCACCAACGGCGAGTCCGTGCGGTCCGGCCAGGCGATCGACCCCGCCGCGTTCACCGACCCGAAGACCGGCAAGAGCTACCTCTTCTGGGGCAACGGCGACCCGCTCTACGGGGAGCTGTCCGACGACATGCTCTCGATCAAGACCGGCACGATCAAGAAGATCAGCGGTCTGACCGACTTCCGCGAGGGTGCGTTCCTGAACTACCGCGACGGTCTGTACCACCTCACCTACTCGATCGACGACACCGGCTCGGAGAACTACAAGGTCGGCTACGCCACCTCGACGAGCGTCGACGGACCGTGGACCTACCGCGGCGTGGTCCTCGAGAAGGACACCTCGCAGGGCATCCTCGCCACGGGCCACAACTCGATCGTCAACGTGCCCGGCACGGACGACTGGTACATCGCCTACCACCGCTTCGCCATCCCCGGCGGAGACGGCCAGCACCGCGAGACGACGATCGACCGGGTGACCTTCGACAAGACGACCGGGCTCATGCAGAAGGTCGTCCCGACCCTCACCAGCGTCGCCGCGCAGACGATCGTCGACACCGCGCCGCTCGCAGCCTCGATCACGGGGAAGGCGACGGTGGGCAGCACGCTGACCGCCTCCGCCTCCTCCCCGTGGACGGCGACCGGCTTCCAGTGGAAGCGCGGTGGGACCGCGATCAGCGGGGCGACGGCGTCGAGCTACACGCTCACCGCCGCCGACCGCGGAGCGACGATCTCGGTGGCCGTGACCGCCGCGAAGCCGCAGTGGACGCCGGCGACGGCCTCCGCCTCCGTCGGTCCCGTGACCGACTCGGCACCCGCGATCGCCGTGACCACGACCTCCACGACGCGCTGCGCCGCCGGGAAGATCGTCGTCACCGCGACCGCCACGAACCCGAACGCCTTCGCCGCGAAGATCGTGATCGGCACGACGTGGGGCTCCAAGAGCTTCGCCGACGTCGCTCCCGGCGCCACCGTCTCGGCCGCCTTCACCACCCGGGCGACGAGCGTGACCGACGGATCCGCGACCGCCACGGCGACCGCGTTCATCAGCGGGAAGCCGGCCACGGCCTCCGCGACCGCCCCCTACTCCGCGGCCAGCTGCAGCTGATCCGCGGGCACGACCCACACCCATTGAGATCGAGCCGGCGACGACGCCGGCCGGAGAACGGAGAACACCCGACATGAACACCCGATCCCTTCTGATCCGCGGAGCCGCTGGACTGGCCGGAGGCGTCCTCCTGCTCGGAGTCGCCGGAACGGCGTTCGCCGCCGAGGTCAACTACGGCAACGACGACGTCGACATCAACGTCGAGATCGCCGACCTCCCCGGGACCGGCGCCCTCTCGATGACCGTCGCCGCGGACTCGACGACGCTGACCGAGACCGGCTCGGACAACGTCCGCCGCCAGTTCACCGGCACCCTGCCCACCGTCACGGTCACCGACACCCGTGACGCCGCGGACGTCTCCCCCGACTCCGCGTGGTACGTCATCGGCACGGCGAGCGACTTCACGTCGGCCGACGGCTCGACCATCGGCGCCGAGAACCTCGGCTGGACCCCGGACCTGGTCGACGGTGGAGACCTCGGCGAGGTCGCCGCGGGCGATGAGGTCGGCACCGCCATCGACGGCGGCGCCAACGGCGTCGGCCTGAAGGGCAAGGAGCTGCTCGCGATCGTCGCCAGCAACTCCCAGCAGGTCAACCCCGAGGGCTCCTGGAGCGCCGACGCCGACCTCTTCCTCCGCACCCCCGTGAACGTGGACGCCGGCGCGTACTCGTCCACCATCACCCTGTCGCTCTTCGAGTGACCCGTCGCGGCCGGGGGACGCACTCTCTCGGCCGCGATCCCACCACGGCCGACGCGGCCGGGCCCGCCCGCCCGGCCGCGTCGTGCTTCCCCCGTGCGACCATGAGGTTCTGATGACTGCTCCGCGCCGCTCCGCCGCTCCCCGCCGCCCGCTCCTCCCCGCGCTGCTCGCGCTGATCGTCGCCCTCCTCGGCGCGGGAGTCGCTCCGGCGGCCGTCGCGGCCGACGGAGCGATCACCTGGGCGGTCAGCCCCTCCACCGACGGCGTCCCCGACAAGCGCGCGTGGGTCGAGCTCGAGCTCGCCCCCGGCGCGAGCGCCTCGGACGAGGCGGTCGTGCGGAACCTCAGCGACCAGCCCGTGACCTTCAGCATCACCAGCGCCGACGGCTACTTCACCGACACCGGCCGCTTCAACATGCTCAACTCGGACCAGGAGTCGGTCGACGCCGGGCTGTGGATCTCCGCCCCCGAGACCGTGACCGTCGATCCGGGCAGCAGCGGCGTGGTGCCGTTCACCGTGACGGTCCCCGACAACGCCACCCCCGGCGACCACGCCGCCGGCATCGCCGCCTCCGTGCTCTCGCAGGGCACCGAGGCGGGAGGCGCGAACGTCGGAGTGGAGAGCCGCATCGGCTTCCGCGTGATGACCCGCGTGACCGGCGAGGTGACCCCCTCCTTCTCCGTCGAGGACCTGGCCAGCGACTACCGCCTCTCCTGGAACCCGTTCCAGCCCGGCTCCCTCTCGCTCGTCGCCGACGTGGTGAACACTGGCAACGTGCGCCTGCTGCTCGACGGCACGGCGAGCGCCCAGGGCGCCACCGCCCCCGTCGTCGCGGCCGACGCGCCCCAGCAGGAGCTGCTGCCCGGCGACCGGCGCAGCGTCTCGGTGCAGCTCGACGGCATCTGGCCCCTCTTCGGGGTCGGCGCCGACCTGACCATCGCACCGACCGTCGCCGCCGCCGATCAGGAGCCGGTCGCCACCGCTCCCGTGACGGAGTCGATCACGGTCGCCGCCGTGCCGGTCCCGCAGCTGCTCGTGATCCTCGGGGTCGCCCTCATCCTCGCGGCGCTGCTCGCCGGGCGCTCGCGCTCGCGCCGCCGCATCGCCGCCCTGGTGCAGCAGGCCAAGGAGGAGGGCCTGCGCGAGGGCGCGCGCGTCTCCTCCTGAGCACCCCCTCCGCACGCTCCCTCCCCCCTCCCTGCCGCCGAGGGGCCCCGGGCCGTCGAGGGGACCCGCTACACCGGGTTCCCCCGACGGTCCAGGGTTCGCTCACCGCGCGGCCATGCGTCAGAGTGAGCGGATGACCACCACCTCCCTGGAGGCGCCGACTCGGCGTCTCGGCCTCATCGCGCTCATCGCGACCCTCGGCGGCCTCCTCTTCGGCTACGACACCGGCGTCATCAACGGCGCCCTGGAGCCGATGTCGGCCGAGCTGGGCCTCACCGCGCTGACAGAGGGGGTCGTCACCAGCTCGCTCCTCTTCGCCGCCGCGATCGGCGCGATCTCGGGCGGACGCCTCGCCGACGCCCTCGGGAGGCGGACCACGATCCGCCTGCTCGCCGTGCTCTTCCTCGTCGGCGCCCTCGTCTGCGTGGTGGCGCCGGGCTTCGGCGTGATGGTCCTCGGGCGGGCGGTCCTCGGACTGGCCGTCGGCGGCGCCTCGGTGGTCGTGCCGATCTACCTCTCCGAGATCTCCCCCTCCGAGATCCGCGGCTCGCTCGCCGGCCGCAACGAGCTGATGATCGTGATCGGCCAGCTCGCCGCCTTCGTGGCCAACGCCGTCATCGGCACCGTCTGGGGCGAGCTGCCCGGCGTCTGGCGGATCATGCTCGCCGTCGCCGCGCTCCCCGCCGCCGCGCTCCTGCTCGGCATGACCCGGGTCCCGGAGTCGCCGCGCTGGCTGATCGCGCACGGCCGCCGCGACGAGGCGCTCGACGTGCTCACCACCATCCGGACGCCCGACCGGGCCCATGCGGAGGCGGAGACCATCGCCCGCTCGATCGGCGCGAAGGACGGCCCGAGGATCCCCCTGCTGCAGGCGCTGCGCGAGCGCTGGGCGGTGCGCATCCTGCTGGTCGGCATCGGGATCGGAGTCGCCCAGCAGCTCACCGGCATCAACTCGATCATGTACTACGGCCAGTCGGTGCTGAAGGAGGCGGGCTTCGACCACGACGGCGCGCTCGTCGCCAACATCGCGCCCGGGGCGATCGCCGTGATCGGCGGCCTGATCGGGCTGCGGCTCATGCAGACGATGAACCGCCGCACGACCCTCCTGCTCGGCTACTCCCTGACCACCGCGATGCACTTCCTGATCGGCATCGCCTCCGTCGCGCTCCCCGTCGGGAACCCGGCGCGGCCGTACGTGATCCTGGTGCTGGTCGTCGCGTTCGTGGGGAGCATGCAGACGTTCCTCAACATCGTCACCTGGGTGATGCTGTCCGAGATCTTCCCGCTGCGGATCCGCGGCGTCGGCGTCGGCATCGCGATCTTCTGCCACTGGATCACGAACGCGGTGCTCGGCCTGTTCTTCCCCACCCTCGTCTCCGGGGTCGGCATCACCGGAACGTTCTTCCTGTTCGGCGCCGTCGGCCTGCTCGCGCTCGTCTTCATCTGGAAGCGCGTGCCCGAGACCCGCGGCCGCGCCCTCGAGGAGGTCGAGGCGGGCGTCGTCTCCGGCGAGCTCCTGCGCCGCTGACGCCCGCCCTCGGGCTCCGCCTACTGGTAGGTGACGAGGTCGGGGAGGGGGCGGACCTCGGCCATGGTCTCGGCGGGGGTGAGCATGGGCGCGTCCTCGTCGTAGAAGTTCTTCCAGCCCCAGCCGATGCCCTCGGGGGCGCCCTCGTGCAGCGCGTCCCAGGTCGCCTGCTTGTCGGGCTGCGAGCCCTGGCCGTCGACGTGGATGAGGAACTCCAGCTCGGGCCGGTCGCGGCGGATGCTGTCGCGGTCCTGCAGCATCGACAGCCGGAACTGGTGCAGCACGAACATCTTCGGCGGCAGCCCCTCGCTCTGCACCAGGTCGGCCAGCCACTCCGACACGCTGTCGACCTCGGCGGCCGAGACGCGCCCGATCTGCTGCAGCGGCTTCTGGCCGGGCAGCAGGCGCCACTCCGGGTCGAGCGCGAGGCCGACGTTGGGCAGCGTCAGCAGGTCCGCGTACTGCTTGGCCTGGGTGAGGAAGTCGGTCAGCCCCGACTGCAGGTCGAGCACCACGTACATCCCCGCCGCGTGCGCCGCGTCGATGTAGGGGCGGATGTCGGCGGCGTCGAGCTCGTTGGAGTAGTCGCCGTCCTTGCCGGGGTCGCCCGCCGCGACCGTGGTGATGATCTCGAGGCTCGGCACGACCTGCTTGTCGGTGAGCGCCCGGTACGGCTCGGCCACCGCCTCCGCCCGCGCGATCGTGGGCTCGAGGCCCTGCTCCCCCAGCACGCCGAGGACGGGAGCGCCCGGAGTGCCGTAGATCGCGACGAAGAGGTGCCCGCCGAACATCCGCTGGCCGCCGCCCGGCAGCTGCCAGCCGCTCGCGGCCGCGCGCACGGCCCACTCGGGCTCGGGCTGGGCGGCGAGCACGGGGCCGAGCAGCAGCGTGCAGGAGGCGTCGGCCTCGGCGATCGCGGTCACGGCTAGGCCCGAGGCGAGCAGGTCGTCGCCGTCGACCACGGTGACGGGCACGCCGGCCGCGCGGGCGGTCGCCAGCGCGGCGACGTCGGCGTCCTGCGCGCGGGCGAGGGCGTGCAGGCCGGTCAGGGCGTCGGCCCGGGCCGGGAGGGCGCCGAACGGAGCGTCGGAGGCGGTGGACGGCGCGGCGGCGGCGAGGTCGGCGAGCGCCAGGTCGGTCACGGTCACGCCGGACGCGCTGCTGAGGGCGGCCGCGTCGGAGGCGGAGGCGACGACGTCGACGCCCTCGGGAGCGGTGACGTCGCCGATCGCGAGCACGCGGGTCACGCCGAGGCGGGCGAACTCGGCGGCGAGGGCGTCGGAGGTCGGAGCGGTGGAGGACGGTGTGGCGGATCCGGTCGCGGAGTCGGACGGGCCCCCCGGATCGGACGGCGTCTCGGAAGCCGTGGATCCCGCGGCCGCGGCGTCCGCGGTCGGGGCGGCCGTCGCTCCGGATCCCGCCGAGCCGACCAGCAGCGGCACGCCCCAGGCGATGCTCACCTGGGCGGCGCGCAGGCGCGACTCGGCGACGTCCTCGACCAGGACGACCAGCGGAGCCGCGGCGAACAGGGCCGCGCTCGCGGCGAGCGCGTCCGGGGCGAGCGCCACCGGCCCGCTCGGAGCCGCGGTGCGGGTGCGGGGCGCCTCCTGCTGGGCGTCGTCCGGAGCGGAGGAGTCGGGCGTGCAGGCGCTGAGCAGCGGGAGCACCGCGAGACCGCCGATCACGACGCTGCGGCGCGAGAGCCCGGAGCGGGACGGAACGGAACGGGGTGTCGAGGGCATGGCAGGCCTCTCCTCTCGGAGCCCGATCGGGGCTCTCTGGTGCGTGGCTGGTCCTCTCGACTATCGCAGGCCCGGCGGCGGCGAGCGCCGAGGGGGCCGTCCCGGGCGCGCCTCCGGAGGCCGTCCGGACATGCAGAAGGGGAGCGGCGCCGCAGCACCGCTCCCCTCCGAGAGACTGGATCAGACCGTGCGGGGGGCCTTCGCGAGGTTGGCCTCGAGCTCCTCGCGGTTCTGCCGCACCACGTAGGCGGGGCGGTCGCGCTCGACGCGCCACGACTCGCTCAGCGGCGTGATCGCGACGGTGTCGAAGCCGATCCGGTCGTAGAGGTCGGTCACGAAGTGGATCGCCTCGGGGTAGTCGCTCGACGTCGCGAGAGCGCGGCGGTCGGGCGTGCCGGCCGGAGTGCCGTCGGTGGTGATGTCGGCGGCCATGATGTGGTTGAACGCCTTGACGACCTTCGACTCCGGGAGGTGCTGCTGGAGCATCTCGCTGGTCGTGGTCTCGCCCTTGTCGAGCGCCTCGATGCGGCCGTCGCGCTCGAAGTAGTAGTTGTTCGTGTCGAGGACGATCTTGCCGGCGAGCGGGGCGACCGGCACCTCCTCGAGGTTCTTCAGCGGCACCGTCACCACGGCGATCTCGGCGGCCTCGGCCGCCTCCTGTGCCGTGGCGGCGCGGGCCTTCGGGCCGAGCTCCGCGATGAGGTCGGCGAGGGTCTCGGGGCCGCGCGAGTTCGCGATGACCACCTCGTCCCCGAGGGCGATGACCGCCCGTGCGACCCGGCTGCCGATGTTGCCTGCTCCGATGATTCCGTACGTCGTCATGCTGAGGAGAACGCGGAGGGTGCCCCGGCATTCCGCTCTGCGGCGTTCTCCCACGCCGCACCCAGGTGGGCCCGTGCCTCCAGTAGCCTCGGTCCTCGGGCGCCGCTGCCCGAGAAGGAGTCCGTGATGCCGCAGTACGACCTCCCGCTCGACCTCCTCGAGCAGTACGCCCCCGAGATCGCCGAGCCCGCCGGGTTCGCCGAGTTCTGGCGCGACACGATCGCCGAGGCGAGGGCCGTCGCGACCGAGCCGCGCCTCGAGCGGGTCGACGCCGGCTTCGGACTGCTCGACACCTTCGACGTCACCTACTCCGGCTTCGGCGGCCACCCGATCCGCGCGTGGCTGATCCTCCCCCGCGGCGTCGAGGGCCCCCTCCCCGGGCTCGTGACCTTCATCGGCTACGGAGGCGGCCGCGGGCAGCTCGCGGAGTGGACCGCGATGTCGGCCGCCGGCTACGCGCACCTGGTCATGGACACCCGCGGCCAGGGGTCCGGGCACCGCTCCGGAGCGACCCCCGACCCGGTGGGCAGCGGGCCGCACGTCTCCGGCTTCATGACGCAGGGCATCGAGTCGCCCGCGGAGCACTTCTACCGCCGCGTCTTCACCGACGCCGTCCGCGCGCTCGACGTGCTGCGCGCGCACCCCGCGGTCGACGCCTCCCGCGTGGCCGTCTCGGGCGGCAGCCAGGGAGGCGGGATCGCTCTCGCCGTCACCGGGATCCTGGGCCTGCTCGGCGAGTCGGAGTCGGCGCGCGCGGCGATCGTCGACGTGCCGTTCCTCTCCCACATCCCGCACGCCGTGCGGCTTGTCGACACGATGCCGTACGGCGAGATCGTGCAGTACCTGCACACCCACCGCGGCGCCGAGGCGCGCGTGTTCGACACCCTCTCGTACTTCGACGGCACCTCCTTCGCCCCCTACGCGCAGTCCCCCGCGCTGTTCTCGGTGGCGCTCCGCGACGACATCTGCCCGCCGTCCACCGTCTACGCCTCCTACAACCGCTATGCCGGACCCCGCGAGATCCGGGTCTACCCCTTCAACGGCCACGAGGGCGGCGAGGCGTTCCAGATCGGCGAGCACGTGCGCTTCCTGGGGCGCGAGCTGGCGTAGGAGGAGGAGCCGCCCGGTCTGCGGACGGGGGCGGTGCGCCCCGGCGCATCACCCGTTCCGACTCTCGATCATCGCGCTGCCGATGCGGTCCTCGAGGTCGGCCAGCTCGTCGAGGACGTCGCCGACCACCCAGACCTGCCGGGCGCCTCGACGGGCGTCGCTTTGTGACGCCGTGCGTCGCGCTCGGTACCCGTTCGCGGCTCCGCTGGGCACTATCGATTCCATGACCCGCCAGATCCGCTTCAACGCCTTCGACATGAACTGCGTCGCCCATCAGTCCTCGGGCATGTGGCGCCACCCCCAGGACCAGTCCTGGCGCTACAAGGACCTCTCGTACTGGACCGACCTGGCGAAGCTGCTCGAGCGCGGCACGTTCGACGGCATCTTCATCGCCGACGTGCTCGGCACCTACGACGTCTACGGCGGCTCGAACGAGGCGGCGATCCGCCACGGCGCGCAGGTCCCCGTCAACGACCCGATCCTCCTCGTCTCGGCGATGGCCGCCGCGACCGAGCACCTCGGGTTCGGCATCACCGCGGGCACCGCCTACGAGCACCCGTACCCGTTCGCGCGGCGCATGTCGACGCTCGACCACCTGACGAAGGGCCGCGTCGGCTGGAACGTCGTCACCGGCTACCTCCCCAGCGCCGCCCGCAACATGGGCCACGAGGACCAGCTCGAGCACGACGACCGCTACGACGTCGCCGACGAGTACCTCGAGGTGCTCTACAAGCTGTGGGAGGGGTCGTGGGAGGACGACGCCGTCGTCCGCGACCGCGAGTCGGGCGTCTTCACCGACCCGGCGAAGGTGCACGAGATCGGGCACCGCGGCAAGAACTTCACCGTCCCCGGCATCCACCTCTCGGAGCCGTCGGTGCAGCGGACCCCCGTCATCTACCAGGCGGGAGCGTCGCCGCGCGGCATCCGCTTCGCGGCGGGCAACGCGGAGGCGATCTTCGTCGCCTCCTCGACGAAGGCCGGCCTGAAGGCGACCGTCTCGCGCATCCGCGACGCCCTCGAGGCGGCCGGCCGCGACCGCTACTCCGCGAAGATCTACACGCTGCTGACGATCATCACCGCCGAGACCAGCGAGGCCGCGCACGAGAAGCACCGCGACTACCTCTCCTACGGGAGCGAGGAGGGGGCGCTGGTCTTCATGTCGGGCTGGATGGGCATCGACCTGTCGCAGTACGACCTCGACGAGCCGATCGGCAACGTGAAGAGCAACGCGATCCAGTCGGCCGTCGCCAACTTCCAGGAGGCGAACGAGGACGGCTCGGAGTGGAAGGTCCGCGACATCGCCAAGCTCAGCGTGATCGGCGGGCTCGGCCCGTTCGTCGTCGGCTCGCCCGCAGAGGTCGCCGACCATCTGCAGGAGTGGGTCGAGGAGACCGACGTGGACGGGTTCAACCTCGCCTACGCGATCACGCCCGGCACCTTCGAGGACGTGGTGGAGTTCATCGTGCCGGAGCTGCGCAGCCGCGGCGCGTACCCGGAGGAGTACGTCGAGGGCAGCCTCCGCCAGAAGCTGCACGGCCGCGGCGACCGGCTGCCGGAGGAGCACCTCGGCGCCGGCTTCCGCTACGCGCCGGCGGCGGTCTGACGACAGGGGGCGCCGGGCGGCCGGTGGGGGCGGGGGTCTCCATAGGCCGCTCCGCGGCCGCGCCGGACGCACGAGCACCCCGCCGCGATGCGCGACGGGGTGCTCGGGACGTGCGGAGGGGCTCAGCCCTCGAAGGTGGCGTCGAGCGTGATGTCGACTCCGGTGAGCGCCTTGCTGACGGGACAGGTCTCCTTGGCCTCGTCGGCGGCCTTGAGGAAGGCGGCCTCGTCGATGCCGGAGACCTCGCCGCTCACGATGAGCTTGATGCCGGTGAGCTTGAATCCGCCGGCCGAGTCCGGGCCGAGCGAGACGTCGGCGCGGACGTCGAGCGCCTCGACGGTGCCGCCGGCCTGGCCGAGGACGGCCGAGAACTGCATCGCGTAGCAGGCGGAGTGGGCGGCCGCGAGGAGCTCCTCGGGGCTGGTCGAGCCGTTGGCGTCGTCGGCGGCGCGCTTGGGGAACGAGACGTCGTAGGTGCCGATCTTCGAGCTCGAGAGCTCGACCTGGCCCTCGCCGGTCTCGAGCGAGCCGTTCCAGGCGGTGCGTGCGGTACGAGTGGGCATGAGTCCTCCTTGGGGGGCGGGGAGAACAGTAGAACGATCGTTCTCCCCTGATGAGCCGAGCCTAGGTGGAACGCGCGGCGTCCTGCAACCACCGGCCTCGGACCCTCGGCGAGATGCCAGTCCGGCGCGCCTCCGTCGGCGTGTCGCGTACGGGAGCGGCCTGTCGCGGAGGAGAGGACGGCCGCTAGGTCAGTGCACGAGCTTCAGGCCGACGACGCAGCCGACGATCCCGAGGACCAGCAGCGTGCGCACGAGCGAGAAGCCCTCGCCGCCGAAGAACATGCCGTAGAGGACGGTCAGCGAAGCGCCGATCCCGACCCAGACCGCGTACGCGGTGCCGGTGGGCAGCTCGCGCATCGCGTAGGCGAGGCCGGCCATGCTCGCGACGACGCCGACTCCGAAGACGACCGACGGGCCGAGCCGGGTGAACCCCTCCGACTTGCCGAGGGCGGTGGCCCACACGGCCTCGAGGACACCGGAGAGGATGAGGACGATCCAGGACATGACAGCTCCTACGAGTCAGTCTTGTCGCGTTCCGGGTACTGCTCCCTCGTCCGGTCGCCGTCATCGGCTCCGGACAGTCTGCCCGTGCGCGCTGGGCAGGCCCTGGGCAGCGCGCGGCGGGGGCGGAGCCGCCGCGACCGCGACTCCGCCCGCCGCCGTCAGCGCGGCTGAGCCGGGTTCGTCGGCACTCCGTGCGAGGGCGGATTGATCGGCGGACCGGACGTCGCCGGCGAGACCGGCGATCCGGACGACGAGCGGGACACCTCGGGCAGCGACTCCGGCGCGCTGCCTGCCGGCTCCGCTCCCCCGCGCAGCTGCTCGAGGCGCGAGTGCAGGATCGTCGTCACCGGCAGGCGGTGCCCGTGCGCCTCCTCGTAGGCGAGCAGCGCGCCGAGGCCGGTCTCGTCGAGCGGGCGGATGCGCTCCGCGAGCGTGCCGAGCGGGATGTCGTTCCAGTCGGGGAGCGGCAGCTCCTCGCGGGAGGGTGTGTCTGTCATTCGTGCTCCTTCCGTTCCCTCCATCCCACGCCCCGGACGGCCGTCCGCCCAGGGGCTTGACCGGTCGCGGGGCGAACGGGGCTCGGCCGAGGGAGGACGGTCGGATGGTGCAGCCGGCCCATCCCCCGCCGGATCAGGCGGTGCGGCGGGACGAGCGGCGGGTCGCCAGGTGCACGAGGACTCCGACCACGAGGAGGATCCCGGCGTAGAGCCAGACGATCGGGTCCTGCTGGCTGAGGAGCAGCACGCACGAGGCGATGCCGAGCACGGGGATCGCCGTCCACACGCGGAAGTGGTCGTGCTCGACCTTGTCGCGCCGCAGCACGAGCACCGAGACGTTCGTGCTGATGAACACCAGCAGGAGGAGCAGCACCACGGTCTCGGCGAGGGTCGCCAGATCGCCGACCAGGGTCAGGAGGCATGCCGCCAGCGTGGTCACCGCGATGGCCACCCACGGCGTGCGGCGCTTCGGCAGCACCCGGCCGAGCACGTCCGGGAGGAGGCCGTCCTTCGCCATGCCGTAGGTGACGCGGCTCGCCATGATCATGGTCAGCAGCGCTCCGTTGGCGACCGCGACGAGCGCGATCAGGCTGAACAGCCACGCCGGCACCCCGGCTCCGCTCGCCGTCACGACGTCGAGCAGCGGGGCGGAGGATCCGGACAGCTCGTCGGCGGGCAGCGCGATCGAGCTCGCGAGGCCGACCAGGACGTACACCGCGCCGGCCGTCAGCAGCGAGCCGAACAGCGCGCGCGGGTAGACGCGGCTGGGGTCGCGGATCTCCTCGGCGATGTTGGCCGAGGTCTCGAAGCCGACGAAGGAGTAGTACGCGATGATCGCCGCGCCGAGCACCGCCAGCGCCGGCGCCTGCTCGGAGCTGAGCTCGACCGTGCGGGCGAGGTCGCCGCCTCCGCCCGCCACCAGCAGCGCGACGCATCCGATCACGATCAGCAGGCCGCCGACCTCGATCACGGTCATCACCGTGTTGCTGAGCAGCGACTCCGCGACTCCCCGCGCGTTGAGGCACGCGACGAGGATCAGGAAGACGATGGCCGTCGGCACGGTCGGCACGTCGAGGAAGGTGCCGAGGTAGTCGCCGGCGAACGCGAGCGACAGGCCGGCCGCGCTGGTCACTCCGGCCGCGAGCATGGCGAAGCCGACCAGGAACGAGACGATCGGGCGCTTGAACGCCCGCTGCGCGAACACCGCCGCGCCTCCCGCCTTCGGGTACTTGGTCACCAGCTCGGCATAGGAGCCGGCGGTCAGCAGCGCGAGGCCGAGCGCGAGCAGGAGGGGCATCCAGACGGCGCCGCCGACCTCCGCCGAGAGCGTGCCCATGAGGGCGTAGATGCCCGCGCCGAGGACGTCGCCGAGGATGAAGAAGTAGAGCAGCGGGCCGGTGATGCGGCGGCGCAGGGAGGTGCCGCCGGCCTCTCCGGTCGCGGGGGCGTCGCTCGTGGTGGCCATGTCGTCCTCTCGTCGCGCGCTCGGGAGCGAGCACGACGGGCCACGCTAGAGAGGAGGGGGCCGGGAGGTCGAGAAGGTTGACCGGGCGGGGTCGAGGGCGCTACACCCGCGGGACGGGGCGTCTGCGGAGCGGGCGTCTGCGGAGCGGGCGTCTGCGGAGCGGGCGTCTGCGGAGCGGGCGCCTGCGAGCCGGGCGCGTCCCCGGCCGGGCACCGCAGGCCGCGCCCCGCGCCGGCCGTCAGCCGAGGACGACGTGCTCCCCGCCGCGCTGCTCGGCGATCTCCTCGCCGACCTCCTCCGCCTCCTGGCGCGACTCGTGGTGGCTCAGCGGGACCCGGGCGTGGGCGATGCGGTTGTGCCAGCCCTGCTCGTCGGAGTAGGTCTCGATGGGGAGGACGGTCGTGGTGCTCATGGTGCTCCTTCGTGGTGGTCCCTCCATGGCACCTCGCGCCCCCGCCGCTCGGGAGAGGGTTGACGCGAGCCCGTGTCTCGAGCAGGACGGAGGCGTCTCGGTTGTCGAGCAGCGAGCGGCGGCGCCGCGGCGCGTCAGGGCGAGACCATGCCGCCGTTCACGTTGAGGGTCTCGCCGGCGACGAAGCTCGACTCGGCGGACGCCAGGAACACGTAGGCCGGGGCCTGCTCGGCGGGCTGCGCGGCACGGCCCATCGGCGACTCGCTGGAGCCGAAGTCGGGCAGGCTCTCGGGGTCGACGCCGCCGCTCACCTGCAGGGCGGTCCACGTCGGGCCGGGCGCCACGACGTTCACGCGGATGCCCTTCGCGGCGAGCTGCTGCGCGAGGCCCTTCGAGAGGTTGTTGATCGCGCCCTTCGTCATCGCGTAGTCGAGGCGGTCGGGGGCGGGCTTGTGCGCCTCCGCCGACGCCGTGTTGATGATGGTGGCGCCCGCGGGCAGGTGCGGGAGGGCCGCGCGGATGATCCGGAACGGAGCGAAGACGTTGACCGCGAAGGTCGCCTCGAACTGCTCATCGGTGATGTCGAGCAGGTCCTCCTTCCAGATCTGCTTCCCGGCCACGTTGACCACCGCGTCGAGCCCGCCGAGGCCCTCGACCGCCTCCGCCACGAGCCGCGTGCAGTACTCGGCACTCGTGAGATCGCCGGGGATCGGCACGGCGGTGCGCCCCTCCGCGCGGATCAGCCCGATCACGTGCTGCGCGTCCTCCTCCTCACTCGGGAGGTAGGCGAGGGCGATGTCGGCCCCCTCGCGGGCGAAGGCGATGGCCACGGCTGCGCCGATCCCGGAGTCGGCTCCCGTGATGAGCGCGCGGCGGCCCGCGAGCCTGCCGGTGCCGCGGTAGCTCTCCTCGCCGAGGTCGGGCACCGGGGTCATCCGCGACTGCAGCCCGGGCTCGGGCTGCTGCTGGACCGGCGGAGTCACGTCCGGGTACTGGGTGGCGGGGTTCGTGAACGTGTACTGGTCGGGCATGGCTCCTCCGTCCGCGGCACCCGGATCGGGCCGCTCCCCTCCATCCCAGGCGAGCCGCGCGGAGGGGCGCACCGCCGTGCCGATCCCCGGCGATCTCACGAGTGCCGAGTACTGCACGCGGCTCGTGGCGGAGGCGGTCGAGGGCCTCGGCGGGCTCGACGCGGTGGTCAACGTGGCCGGGAAGCAGATCTGGAAGGAGGACCTGCTCGACATCACCGATGAGCAGTTCGAGGCGACCTTCGCGGTCAACGTCTTCGCTCCGTTCCGGATCATCCGCGCGGCCCTCCCGCACCTGCCCGCGG